>JBGTDH010000845.1:0-3145 GCA_041748435.1 Pirellulales bacterium | reverse complement strand
ACTCGCTGCGCGTGGCGTTCCACAGCGCGGCTTCGCCCCGTGTCTCGATACCGCGGTCTTTATCCGCCCATTCGCCGCCGACTGCCAAAAGTGTTTGCCCATCAGCAGAAAAACGCAGCGCGCATAGGTCGCTTTTGAATCCCCGCAACGTGAACAGCTTCTTGCCGGTCGTTGTATCGTAGACGTGGGGGTGCTGAATTGCAGTGCGCTGTTTCTGCGACAGCGCGAGCGTCGGACCGAGGAAGGGTAAGGTGTTGTGCGAATCGAGGTCTTCCAAGTCCAGATTCAAGGCGTAGGTCACGAAGGCAAGGCGCCGGCCATCGACGCTGAAGGTCGGGTAATACGGCACTTTGGTGTTGAGCGGGATGCGGGCGACCGTTCTGTCCTTTAAGGCGTGGACTTCCAGCCCCTCGAAAGTCCCAATACTGCCTGGGCCGAGATGCACAGGAGCCCTTACGAGTAGCGCCACTTGGGTACCATCGGCACTGACGCATTGCGGAACCGCCGAATTGTAGTAGTCCGATGGCGATGGCGGCGACAGTTGCACGTCCGGCAATTTTTCGCCGGTGCGGATGTTGTAGACACTTAGGGTAACTTCATGGAGATGGTCAGCCCCGAACCGGTCTCCCGTCTGCGCGGCGGTGAAGAGCCTCCCGTCTGCCGTAAGCGACCACCAGCCTCCAGGCGGGGCCGGCGCGGAAAACTGCACCTCGCCCGTCGGCACCCGCAATACAACGACCCGAGACGATTCCTTCTCATTGGAGTTCAAGGCAAGCTGACCGCCGTCCGCGCTGAAGTCGATCCGCCCGAACTGCCCTGGGACGTCGAAGGACCACACCGGTTTCAGCTCGGCGACCTCCAGCAACCGCACTACTTTCCCCAAAGCGACCGCCAGGTGTTTCCCGTCCGGCGAGATCGAAAGCAACCGCGGCGATACCAATACGGCAGCGAATTCCACTTGCGAGAGTTTCCGGCGTCTAACTTCCTTGCGCGTGATGGCGTCCCACACTCGGACAACACCGGCATCGTCCATCGCCCAGAACTGCGTGCCGTGCGCGGTGTATCCCGCATTGATCAGCGGCCGCGGGAGGTCGCGCAGGACATCGCCCGGGCTGATGTACGTCAACCGCCGGACGTGCCGCCATTCCCAGCCGCGCTGCTCCGCCGGACATTTGCGCAAGGCCTCGCGGGCGCTGAACGTGTCGCCGGCCTCGTGTTCGCGGACCGCCAGAGACAGCAGCGTTCGATAGACGGCTCTCTCTTCCCGCGCGAGGGCCTGCCGCGCTACCCGCCATTGGCTGGTAACGGCGATCAAGGCCACGATGCCGAGCAAAACGAGCATAGCAAGTGCGGGTGAGCGACGGACCCACTTCACGGTCCGCCCCACCAGCCCCGTCCGACGGGCCACAATTGGCTCATGCCGCAGCCAACGCTGGAGGTCGTCGGCCAGGGCGGCTGCGGAATCGTAGCGCTTGGCGGGGTCCTTATCCAGGCACTTGAGCGAGATCGTTTCCAGTTCGCGGTCGATGCGTCCGTTGATGGACATCGGTTGCGGCGGCTCGTCGGAGAGAACGGCCATCATCGTCGCCAGAGGCGTGTCGGCGCGAAAAGGCTGTCGGCCGGACAGCAATTCGTAGAGCATCGCCCCCAGGCTGTAGACATCGGCGGCCGTACTCAGTTGCTTTGCGGCACGCGCTTGCTCGGGCGCCATGTAGCTGGGCGTGCCCACAATCGCGCCGGTCTGGGTAAGGTCGCCAGCACCTTCCACGCGCTTGGCCAGCCCGAAGTCTGTGATGTGCGGCTGGCCCGCGGAATCTAGGAGGATGTTGCCGGGTTTCAAGTCCCGATGCAACAGGCCCCGCTGGTGGGCGTGATGAACCGCACGGGCGACCGTGGCCATGAGGCGTGCCGCTCGCTGCAGATGCTTCTTGGATTGTGGGGACAAATCGCCGGAGTCCAAAGCGTCACGCAGACTCCTGCCCTCGATCAGCTTCATGCTGAAGTAATGCTGTCCCTCATGCTCGCCGATTTCGTAGATCGGCACGATGTGCGGGTGGTCGAGGTTTGCGGCCGCTTCCGCTTCGTGTTGGAAGCGTTTGACATCATCTTCACCGGCCAATTGTCCGGCCAGAATCATTTTCAGCGCCACGATCCGGTTCAGGCTTACCTGCCGGGCCCTGTACACGATTCCCATGCCGCCGCGGGCGATCTCCTCCAGCAGTTCGTAGTCGCCAAAATAACGGATGGTAGCAAGACGCGAGGGAAGCGGCGAGGGGCCAGATGCGTACGGAAGCGGACTGTGACTTAGCGTCGCTTCGCCCGTCGCGGCGGCGCCCGCTGGGAGCGCTGGGCTGGCCTGCGCGGCATCCTGGCCGGAGTTCGGAGGGGCGTCGAAGGATTCATGAGAATTCCCCACTACTCCACTACTCCTTCCCCCCTACGCCCACAGTTCGCGGATCGGTTCGCCGCGGTCCAACAACGGCATGGGTCGCTTGAGTAGGTCGTAGAATTCGACCGTGCGGGCATTGATTCCGAGATGGTGGTAGACGGTGGCCGCCACGTCCTGCGGATCGATCGGCCGCTCGACGACGCGTTCGCCCCGCGCATTGGATCGTCCGATCACCTGACCCATCCGCATTCCGCCGCAACCCATTAGCACGCTGAAGGTGTCTCCCCAATGATCGCGACCGGCGTTGGCGTTCATGCGCGGCGTGCGGCCAAACTCGCCCATCGCCACGACGAGCGTTTTCTCGTACAGGCCGCGATCTATGAGATCGCGAATTAAGGCGCCCAAGGCTTTGTCCAACGGCGGGATGAGCAGCTTGGCGCCCTCCTCAGTCTTGTACTGCCCCGGCGAGCCGTGATGATCCCACGGCACGCAGTTCACCGTCACGAAACTGACGCCGCGCTCCACCAAGCGGCGCGCGAGCAGTGCGCTTTGGCCAAACGTATGGCGGCCATAATCGTCCCGGAGAGCCGGCGGCTCCTTTTCGATCGCGAAGGCGTCGCGCACTTGCTGGCTCGTGAGCAGATCAAATGCGGCAAGGCTGTGGGCATCCCAATCGGCCATGGTCCGGTCTGCGCCGGCGCGAAGGCGGTCGAGGTCGGTCACCAGCCCGCGCCGATCTGCCAGCCGCTGGCGCGT
>JBGTDH010000844.1:0-3450 GCA_041748435.1 Pirellulales bacterium | reverse complement strand
CAGACCGAGTTCCCCGGCCGCACGCTCTCCGGCATGGGAGGCATCGAAAGTGGCGACGATGCCGCCCAGTTCATCCTCCTGGGCTGCGACACCGTGCAAGTCTGCACCTACGTGATGAAGGTCGGCTATCGCTGCGTGCATCAGATGCAGGACGAGCTAGCCGCCTTCATGGACCGCCACAACTTCAACTCGCTGGCCGATTTCAAAGGCCACAGCCTGCAATACTTCACCACGCACTACGATCTGGTCCAGCGCCAAGCGCAAGCTCGCAACACCGCCAAAGCCGCTCCCCGCGCGGCCGTCAAAGAAGAATCCGTGGTGCGGGCCGATCATCAATGGACCGGCGACGACTTCGTCCAACAATCCGACGCCCTGGCGCGGGGCTGACGCGACATTTTCCATGCCAAACCAATCGGCAAACTGGATCGATCAGATTGCGGCCTCCCCCATGCCCAAGCGATTGTTGGAGCGTCGGCTGGCACAAACCGGTTTGGGAATCGTTGGCGCGCTGCGAGACTCGACAATGTCGATCGAGGACGCCGAGTCGGATCTCTTCAATCCGGACACCTACCACACCATGCGCCGCCGTCGGCTCAGTTCGCAGCTGATCGAGTTTATGGAGTGGGGCATGGAGTTGAGCGACGTGGCGGCAGTCGCGCCAGCCGCTCTGGCAGAAAGCTATCTCATGATGGAAACGCTTGCACGGGGCGTCATCTCCACCACGCTCACGGTTCGTGCGCGCCGCTCAAAGTCTACATAGCGGTCGGCCAATA
Organism: Pirellulales bacterium; assembly: GCA_041748435.1. Lineage (GTDB taxonomy): Bacteria > Planctomycetota > Planctomycetia > Pirellulales > JBGTDH01 > JBGTDH01. The sequence continues at coordinate 2,677 of JBGTDH010000844.1, read as the reverse complement.
GTTGCGGCTGTGAGGAGTTTGCATGCCAATACACGATTGGACCAGAGTGGATGATGGTGCGTTCTACGACTTCCACTTAGGCTGGATCATGGCAATCCGAACCGCGCTCAATACAGGAGTGCTTCCCGACGACTTCTACGCGCTTGCCGAACCTGCGGGCGACATCGCACCGCGTATGTTGCCCTTGGGGCGCCCGCGAGAACTCTTCGCGGGTGATGGCAACCTCCGCCACCTCGTCATTCGCAACTTGAGCAGCGGCCAGATCGTGGCGGTCGTCGAGGTCGTCTCGCCGAGCGAAGATCCCAATCAGCAGCGCTGGCGGCTGGTGCAAAGAGCCATTGACCTGCTCCGGCAGGGAACACATCTGCTTGTCGTCGACATGTTGCCGCGCACTCCTGGAAATGACCAGGGCATTCATGGAGCAATCTGGCGTCGAATGTGCGACGACGAATCAGATCTGCCGATCGATGCGCCACTCACTTTGATTGCTTACGCGGCGAACGAGCCGCTCAAGGCTTACGTCGAGCCGGTGCGATTCCGCGAGCGGTTGCTGGAAATGCCCCTGTTTCTCACGGAAGGCAAGTACGTGCCGGTGCCGCTCGAACGCACGTGCATGGAAGCATGGCAGGGCGTGCCGAAGCATCTGCGTCAGACGCTGGAGCAGTAATGCGCGGCATGCAGTTGCTCGAGCTGACGCTGCCGACGCCGGAGGAGAACCTGGCTCTGGATCAGGCGCTGCTGGAGGAGGCAGAGCGGGATGCGGATGCGGGTGAGGTGCTGCGGTTGTGGGAGCCGCAGTCGCCGCTAGTTGTTGTCGGGCGTTCGTCGCGAATTGATGTTGAGGTGCAGGAGCACGCGTGCCGCGAGCGCGGCGTGCCTGTGTTGCGGCGCTCCAGCGGCGGCGCGGCTATTGTCACGGGGCCGGGTTGCCTGATGTACGCCGTGGTGCTGGACCTGGAGCTTCGACCTCATCTGCGGACCATCGATCAGGCCCATGCCTTCGTGCTGGGCACTTTGTCGCGGGCGCTGGGGGCGATACTCCCGGGCGTTTCGCGCGAGGGGACGAGCGATCTGGCGTGGCAGGGCCGCAAGTTCTCGGGCAACAGCTTGCGGGTGAAGCGGAATCACTTGCTGTATCACGGCACGCTGCTGTACGACTTTCCGCTGCCGCTGATCTCGGAGCTGCTGGCCACGCCCCCCCGCCAGCCGGCGTATCGTGCGTCACGCACGCATACGGAGTTCGTCGTCAACTTGCCGCTCGCACGTTCGCAGATCCGGCAGGCGATCATCGAAGCGTGGCAGGCTTACCCGATCTCTTCCAGCAAGCTATCCAGCGCCAGCGAGAGCTTGTCTTCCGATTCGTAGCGGCCTTCCAAGATGGCGGCCCGCAACTCGGCGACGCGGCCGGCGCGAATATCGGGAATGTCGGCCAATTTACCCAGAAGCTGGCCGACCGAGGAGATCTCCACTTCGTCCGTCGGCGTGGCCGAGGCGGGCGAGTAACTCGGGCTCACCCGATTAACGTGCGGAGCGCTCAGAGATTGGGGACCGTGAACTTGCGTGGGACCGTAGACGTGCATCAATGTTCCTCCCCAAAGATCGACCGCTTCAGCGCGTGGCACAAAGGCACGCACGGCAGACGGTGCTGTTCGGTTAGACCTGGACTGTTGCCGGGTAAACCAAACGGTTGCTGTCGCTCACGGTCCGAACTGCCTTATTTCACTCGGCTGGCTTGTAAAGCCCGTTCCTAACTTGCCGCGTGAATCTCTGGTAGTTGGCACTCTCCGTCGAGAAAAGCTTCCGCTCTAGTTTACGTTACTCTGTTGCCGGCGCCGCAGTCCCTGTCTCTCCCTGGGGGATCGACCTCGCGGGCACGCAAACATACGCACCCGTTAGATCGTCTCCCCAGCGCCGGCGATTGAACCAAACCTCGCAGTCTTCGTGATATACGGCTTACGGCGGCGACACAAACTGGGCGAACTTTAGCGATGCCGGAGCAGGTTGAGGAACGTCAACATGCGTTGCATTTCATTTCATTTCATGCCCACACGGGTTGAGCCAACGCCACATCCTCAGACCTCGCGTGCTGCCTGGAGATACTAGACCAACCGGGCGACGGGAGCAAGATCGCCGCAAACAGCTTGCTGGCATGCGGTTGGGTCCGGCCCTGCTGGCGGCGCCAGCATTAAGGAACCGCCACGCGCAGCGGTGGAGAACCGCTCGTGCTCCCGCACGGCTTGGTCATCCTCGAACAGCACCGGCGTCCACTAAGGATCGTGCGAAGAATAAGTTCGTCCGCAAACCCCTCGCCCTCGGGGAGAGGCAGGGTGAGGGCGATGGAAATGCCGAAGCTATTTTTCGCACGATCCTAATTGGACAGCGCCACTTTGGAGAATGCTAGCACGTTTAAGCTATAAACGGGTCTGCACTTTGGTCGCGTGAGCAGTATCCGGGTTGCCAAGATGAATTAGTATAGACGATCCTCCGTGTTCTTCATACGAGCCTGGAAGACTCGAATCACGGAGGACCGTCAAGGTTGACATTAAAGCAGATTACCCAGTTGGGACGGAAGTTGACTTCGTTTCTGTCGTTGTTCGCCGATTGCTTTGGCCGCTACGAGGCGCGGGTGTTGCTGAAGATTTATGTCCAAGGACAACTCTCCAACGTGCATCGCAAG
>JBGTDH010000843.1:0-2166 GCA_041748435.1 Pirellulales bacterium | reverse complement strand
ATTTCACCAGATCCACGGGCGTTTCCTGTTTGTCGATGAGGTAGCCGTACGCGGTGGAGGTGAGCATCAGCGTGTAGCCGTCCGGCGGTGCCTGCGTCGCGATTTGCATGCCTACGATACCGCCGGCGCCGCTGCGGTTGTCGATGATCACCTGCTGCTTCAGGCGCGCGCCCAACTCTGCCGCCACCAGGCGACCCACTATGTCCGTGCTTCCGCCGGGTGGCCAGGGAATGATGACCCGCACCGGTTTCTCCGGCCAGGGGGCAGCCGCCCAGGCGGGGCAGACCGCGGTCGATGCGACCAGGAGCGCGACGGTTGCGAGTGGAGGCATTTTCATTTTCATGAATTCCACATGGCCAGTCGTCAGTGTAGTGCATAGCGCCGGCGCCGGGTCAAATCTTGAGCGCCGGATGCTGGCGGGGATTTCCGCGATTGATAACGTGGAGGGGTCAAAAAGAGTCCTGTCTGTCCTCGATCTTGGGTAGAGTGACGTTGGTGAAGACGAACATCTATCTGGAGAAGAAAGGAGACGGAACGATGGGCTTTGTGGAAAAGACGGTGCGTGCGTTCAAGCTGGAAGCGACGGAAGAAATGCTGACGGCGAACGCGGGACTGGCATGGTTTGGTGAGTTCGCGCGCGGTGTTGGTTTGAATCGCTGGCTCGAACAAGAGATGCTCGAGCCCGGAAGTGGGCGTGGCTTGGGGCGCCGCGTATGTGACGCCGCCTCCCAAATCGTGCCCGGGAAGGACGCAGCCGCGTTCACGTACCAGGGTGAGCAGGGCTACATGCCCATGATCGGTCACCTGCCCGAAGCGGGTATTGTGATTCACGACGAGTTTCGCGCGGGCGACATCGCGCCGGCCACGCAGAATCTCGAATTCATCAAAGCCTGCGAAGCGCGCCTGCCCAAGGGGCATCGGATCGCACGAGGAGAACAGGGTATGTGGAAAAGCAATGCTAGTCAGTTCGCAGTGCTTTGCGCTCTGACCGGACTGCTCGTAAGCGATGCATTCGCACAGGTTTATCCCGTCAGGCCGATCCGTGTCATCGATGCCTTCGCACCCGGCGGTGGGACGGACATCGTGGCTCGGATAATCGCACCGAGGTTCCAGGCGAGCATGGGTCAGCCGCTCGTCGTCGATAACCGTCCGGGCGCGGCAGGGATCATTGGTGCCGAGATCGCGGCCAAATCTGCGCCCGATGGCTATACCTTGCTCATGTTCGTCACCAACTTCACCATACATCCGAGCCTTTACAAGAATCTCCCTTACGATTTCCCGAGCGCCTTTACGCCGGTGACACAGACCTCGAGCCTTGCCATGGTTCTGGTCGCGCACCCTTCGGTGCCCGCCAAGACGATAAAGGAGTTGCTCGCGCTCGCGAAGGCAAGACCAGGCCGCCTCAACATCTCCTCCAGCGGCGTCGGCGGAATCACGCACATGGCCGGGGAACTGTTCAAGAGCATGGCCGGCGTCAACATGACGCCCATAGCTTACAAAGGCGGGGCACCTGCAACTGTGGCTGTCGTCAGTGGAGAAGTGGATCTGACGTTTGCCTCCGTGCCCGTCGCGCTGCCGCACATCCGCGATGGCAGGTTACGTCCACTTGCTGTCAGCAGCCGCGAGAGATCCATGCTGATGCCGGACGTGCCGACGATCGGTGAAGCCGGGGCACCTGGCTACGAAGTGACGAACGAGTACGGCGTGCTGGCGCCGGCGGGCACGCCGCGCGCGATCATAGCCAAGCTCCAGCAGGAGATCGCGCACATACTCAAGCTGCCTGACGTTCGGAAGCGGTTTCTGGAGCTGGGTATGGAACCGGTGGGCAGCACGCCGGAGCAATTCGCCGAGCGCTTGCGCAGCCAGGTCGAGAAGTGGACGAAAGTAGTGAAAGACACGGGTATGGAGTTGCAGACTTTGTGATTCCTCAGTGGCCTCCAGACTCCCTGCATCGATCCGAACTTGCCCCACGGTTTCTACTAACTCGCCCTCCTTCTGCTTAGCGTTAAGGAGAAGCCTGCAATCGACTCGCTGATAAGCGTTTTAATCGCAGTGGTTTCGCCGAACAGCTAGAGCCGGATGCGCATAACCCGATGGCGTTGGCGGCTTTCCGCTAAAACGGCTAGGTGGCACAGAAGTGCGTGCTGGATATCGGGTCGACGGGCT
>JBGTDH010000842.1:0-4270 GCA_041748435.1 Pirellulales bacterium | reverse complement strand
GGGCGGCGGCGGCCGCGCGACTCTACTTTTTTCCTGCCACGCCGATTGCTAGGATAACGGTGTCGATTCTGGCCGTGGTCCCCGAGCTTACCGCAACATGCACTCACGCCTGCTTCTCACGTTTACAGCTCTATTGCTGATCGCCGCCGACGAAGCCGATCCGGCGAAGCGCGAGATGGCCGCGCTGGAGGGAGCCTACACCATGACCTCGCTGGAAGTGGAGGGGCAGAAGGTCGAGGGCCAGCGGATCGAAGGCAGCGAGTTGCTGATCAAGGAGGGCAAGTACATCGTGACCACGCGCGGCAATAAGCACGAAACGCTGATGGATATAGATCCCGCGCACAAGCCCAAGCAGATCGACATGACCTTTGCCGACGGCCCCAACAAGGATAAGACGCTGCAGGGCATCTACGAAATCGACGGCGATACCTTGAAGGTCTGCCGGTCGATCAATCCCGATGCCAGCCGGCCCAAGGAGTTTACCACCGCGCCGGGGACCGGCTTGTTTCTGGTCGTCTGGAAGCGTCAACCCAAGTAAGCCCGTTCATGTCCTCCGCCGATCCGGCCGCTTTGCCGTCTCGCTTCAACTTGGCGCTGCCCACGCTCGGCGGTTGGCAGTTCTGGACCGACCAGTTGTTCTTCCAGGACTGGCACATTCAGCGGCATTGCTACACGGGCCACTGCCGATTGCTCGATGCCGCCAATCGCCGGCATGCGTGGGGCACCTTCGATCAGTGCCGGACCAGCCTCGATCAGATTCGACGTCAGCAGCACTTGCCGCCCATGCAAGGCCGCGTGGTCATCGCCCTGCACGGACTCATTCGCACCCGCGCCTGCATGGGCCACTTATGCCGCTACCTGCACGAGGAAGGCGGCTACACGGCTCTCAATGTGAACTACACCAGCACGCGGGGCGAAATCGGACAGCATGCCCGCGCTTTGGCCAGCATCATCAAACATCTGGAAGGCGTCGAGCGAATTGATTTTATTTCCCACAGCCTCGGGGGCCTGGTGATCCGCCATTACTTGGGCGATGCCAAGCCGGACTCGCGTATTGGCCGTATCGTGATGCTGGCGCCGCCGAACCAGGGGGCGGAGCTCGCACAAAAGTTCGGCCGCACCGGCGCGTTCCAACTCGTCTTCGGGCCGGCCGGCATGCAGTTGGCTCGGCAATGGCCGCAGCTCGAGCCGCGGCTGGCGATTCCCTCCTGCGAGTTTGGCATCATCGCCGGGGGTCGCGGCGACGAGCGCGGCTGGAACCCACTGCTCACGGGCGACGACGACGGCGTGGTAAGTGTGTCCACCACCCGTCTGGCCGGCGCCGCCGATTTCGCCGTGCTGCCCGTCAGCCACACCTTCTTGATGCGCAACTCGCAGGCGTTGCAATATACCCGCCGGTTTCTCGAACATGGCCACTTTATCTCGGCCGCCGAACGAAACCCCCTTCCTCGCGAAAAAAGCCCGTCTTGACCCAAGGGCGAAACCGAATCTACTATTGCAAGGGGAGGCGGCCTTGCCCAATTACGCCAGGTTTCCTCGATAGCGTTGCGTTTCATTTCATTTCATGCCCACAGACGCCTCGCAGGAAAGCAGGAGGTGGTCGTGTATCCCATTGAACGCAGAAATCCGATCCACCGGTTCTTCGCCGGCATCGCCGAGCAGACTTTCGAGTCCCGCTTGGGCGTCTGCGATCCGGCCCTGATTGACTATATTTCCCAGCTTCTGGTGCGGTTTGTTGAGACGGACGCCGTATTTGGCGTCCGCGATCTGGCCGGACGGCGGCTGAGCCAGGTGGCCGCCATGCTGGCCGAGGCGGAAGCCCGGATCGGCAAGCCGCGTCGTGACGTGCATCGCCACATTGGCGATTTCACCCTCTTCTGGGCCGGTGTCTATCCGGAGGCTCTGCGGCGGTTACAGCACGCGCAGGAAGCCGACCATTTGCTGGAGTATCGCCGCGAGGGCAAGCGATCCTACTATCTGGCCAGCACCATTCCCGATCCGGACAACGATCCGCAAAGCGAAGTTCTGGAACGACTTAGCCACGATTTCGAACTCTGCGAGTACGGCCTGCGCGAGGTCCGCCGCGAATGGGAGCGCCGCGACCCCGACGGCGGCGAGTTCCGCGCGTTGCTGGTGGACTAGCCAGCGGAACAGACGCAAGTCGTTCCTGATAAATGCCTTGCGTTGCTTTTGCGACTCACTTTCAGCTAGTAATGCAGAACTCGTGAGTTCGTAGATGGAGAAGTCTTACGACTTCCTGCCACCGGTTCCTGGGAAACTATTCTCGCTCCGGCTGCGTCTTAAGCTTGTCGTGGGCGGTCGTTGCGCCTTGCGCAATCGTCTTTTCTCTCCGAATCGGGACGTGCATATGCATACCAGACGAATTCTCTGGCTGGCGGTATTGGCTTGCGGGGTGGCTCTCCCCCTCGCACGCGGACAGGAACCAAGCATCCCAGAGCAAGAGGCTCCCGCCAAGGAAAGGCCCCCCGAGGTCGATCGCGAGGTGAGCATTTATGTCCCCTATGGCAAGCTCAAGGAAGTGTTCGAGAAAGAAGGACGCGGCGTTTTCCTCCCTTACGACAAATTCCTGGCTCTCTGGAAGGCGGCGCGCGAGGCCCAGCAGCGGCCGCCCGATTCGAAGCCTCCGTTTGGAGCTCTCACGACCGAGATCGAAAGCGAAGCCACGGTCGGCAAGGATGTCGTGAAGGTCTCGGCCAAGGTCCGCTTCGAGGTGCTGGCCGAAGGGTGGAGTCAGATTCCTCTCGGTCTGGCCGATGCCGCGGTCCTTTCCGCCCGCCTGGACAACGAGCCGGCCCGGCTGACGTTCGATCCCCAAGTCGGCTACAAGCTGCTCGTCGAGAAGCAGGGCAAAGCGCCCCAGAAGATGGAGCTGTCGCTGGAATACGCCAAGGCTTTCACCAAGGCGCCGGGGCAAAACAGCGTCACCTTCCAGGCGCCGCAGGCGCCCGTGAATCATTGGAAGATTCGCATCCCGGAGACGGATGTGAAGGTGAATGTGCATCCGCTGATTGCCGCCACCGAGGTGCCCGTCCGCGCGGTGGCCACTACGCCGCAAACGGATGTCATGCCCGAGGAGGAAGATCAGGAAGAGCCAGAGAAAAAAGAGAAGGGCGAGACCGTGGTGATGGCCTTTGTCGGCGCGTCCCCCACGGTGCGGTTCGATTGGACCCCCAAGGCGGAAGGCGCCACGGGCCTCACCGCGCTGGCCACGGTCCAAGCACAGCAGGAAGCTATTGTGGCGGAAGGCGTGCTGCGGACCCGCGCGCGGCTCGTGTATGAGATCACCCGCGCGGAAGTCTCCCAACTGTCGATCGAGGTGCCGTCCGATCAAAAGGTGGTCAACGTCTTCGATCCCAACGTGCGGCAATGGGAAGTGAAGGCCGGCGCGGCGGGCTTGCAAACCATCGAGGTGCAGCTCTTCCAGCCCACGCGCGGCACGCAGAACATCAGCGTCGAACTGGAGAAGTTCAGCGCGGAGACAGATCAGCAAGAGCTGACCGCGCCGATGATCAAAGCCCTCAACGTCGGACGGCAGCAGGGTGTGCTGGTCGTTCAACTCTCTTCCGGCCTGCGGGCAGAGCCAACGGCCCGCACCGGGCTGATGCAATTGGACACGGCGGAGCTGCCGCAGAATCTGGCCCGCGGCGGTTGGGCGTTCGCGTATCGCTATGCCTCCGTGCCCTACGAGTTGAAACTCACGGTGGAGAAAGTGCAGCCGCGAATTCTGGTCGAGGAGCTGGTCGAAGCCTACCTCGAGCCGGAGCAGCTCACGCTCGATCTGCTGGCTCTCTACACCATCGAACGGGCCGGCGTGTTCCAACTGGAGCTGACGGTCCCGGCCGGCTTTGAAGTGCGGCAGGTGCGGGGTCACTCCTGTTACGGTTGCGAGGCCGTGGCAGTCGATGCCTGGCACGCGGAGGGGGACGACAAAACGCGGCTGCTGGTAAATCTCAACCGCAAGGCGATGGGCAAGGTCGGCCTGTTCGTCGAGCTGGTGCGGCGATCCAGCGATGCCAATCTGCTCAGTCCCACCGGCATGTCTTCCCAAGTGTCCGTGCCGCTGGCCCGCGTGGCCTCCGGCAGCGTCGAGCGACGTGCCGGACGGCTCGTGGTCTACGCTCCCGAGAGTCTGCGGCTTAACCCGACCAAGCAAGACGGCCTGCGGGCCATCTCGTTCGAAGAGGCGTTTCAAGGCGTCGAGTCGACGCGCGGCGGCCGCTTCGCCAATCTGCGACCCGTGCTGGCGATG
>JBGTDH010000841.1:0-2123 GCA_041748435.1 Pirellulales bacterium | reverse complement strand
TTCCCAACTCCCTTGAACCCCTAACTCGACCCGCCACTCGCCCCCGGTGCGCAGGCACCACGACGGGGGCCTGGGGGGAAACCCGTCACTCCGCCCCCTTGGCAAAGAAAATCAACACGCCGTTGCGCGTCGGGCTACGCTGCGCGAGCCGATTCGAGGAAGCATGTATAATCCGGTCTAAGCAATCAAGATGAGGCGTCACATCGGGGCGTGGGCGGTGATCGTGAAGCTTTCGCCGGGGGCCAGCGCCAGGGAGGTCGGCGCAATGGTGGGCCGCGGATGGCGACGCGTCAGGATGCCGGCCACGATCGGCTCACGGCTGCCGCGCGGCTCCAGCAACAGCAGCTCGTCATCCCGTTCGATGACGAGATCGGCCAGCGGCGCCAGCCAGTGATGATTCTCTTCGCACATCGCGTCGCTGTAGGCCACCAGCACGCGGCCGGTCCCCAGCGGATCGTCGGCGTGCAGGCAGCGTCCCACGCAACACGGCGAGACAAGAGCCTGGCCTTGCGCCGTGCTCACGCGCTCCTGGTGCGCGGCGATGGGATAATCGAACAGAATCGTTCGCGAAGCACGGTCGATGGTTTGCATGTTTTAGCGATCGAGAGAAAGGTTGCGCTGATGGAGATCAAGCCTGCGTAGGCGTTACGTAAAGCGTCACCTGCAGCGAAGTCGATGAGCCGCCGACGCGAATCGTCAGCGTCCGCTGCCCTTGGATATTGCTCACAATCAGATTCTCGTTCAGCCGCACCGCCAGCGAGAGCGAACGCTGCACGCGCTGCCATTCTTCGGCCTGAGACTGCCGGTCCACCTGAAAGTAAACCAGACCCGGCTGGGAGGGCAGAGCCCGCGGCGGGTGATGATCGTAGTTGAATCGCAAGCCGGCTTCGCCCAGGCGGAAAATCTCGTCCACGCGTTCCGAGCTGCCGATCTTCATATCCAGGCCGCTGGTCAACAGCCGCACGAGTTGCTCTGCGGGCAGCGAGCCATTTACGCCCACAAAGAGCTGCCAGCCAGACTCCAGCCAAGCCGGCTCCAGCGAGGCTTGCATCCGCAGCCCCGCGCCGATGAACGGCCGCTCTTCGTATTCCGGCTCGACCACGATATCCAGCAAAGCGTCGATCTCTTGCTTGGCACGCCAGAAGCAAGTCGCCAGATCGTCGTGATCGTAGGCGGGCAACTCCGGCGGCCGCCGCGTGGCGCTAAACGGAGAGAGTCGCCCGACGAGCCGGGCCAACTCGATGTACATGTCCAACGGATGCACGCCCTGTGCGAACATCTGCACGCCCAACGGCGGATAGGCTTCGTTCATGGCCCGCAGTTGCTCCAACAGCAGGCGATCGCCCTGGCTGGCGCTGTCCAGCGTCATGCCGCGCGAGACCACCTGGCTGGAGAGCAGCTCCAGTTTCTTGCCCACGCGATCGTACACCTGTTGCAGCAGCCCGGCGGAGAGTGGCTGCCAGGCATCGCAGGCCAAGATCGGAGGAATGTAGCTGGCGTCCAACTGCGGCACCGCTTCCGCGCGATCGGCCCGCTTGATGCGGCAGATCGGCAGCACTTCGTAACCGCTGGTGTCTTGATTCGAAAGCAGCAGCTTGAAGTTCAGCCGCCGCACTTGCACGGGCTGCGGATTGACTCCCGTGTTCTCGTCTTCCAGCTCCAGCGTATCGACGGCAAACCGCGCTCCGTTGGCCGTGCCATTGGCGCTGATGTTCGAGCGAGTGAGTTGCAGCACCGGCACGGCGACCAAAACCGTGAGCGCATTCTCGCGGCCGAAGGCGTTCTTCAGATCGACCACACTCAGCGCACCGTCTTCCGGCGCATCGACCAGCGTCCCCTCGCGCAGGCGGGCCTTAAGCGATCGCACCACCAGCCGGTAATTGGCCAACGCGTCCAGATCCAACTCGATCGCGCGCAGTCCCCAGTTGTAATGACAGTCCCACTTGGCACTGCGACTCATGTGATTCACGAGCCGCCGCTGATCGGTCTGAAAATGCTGCGGCCGAAGGAACATTCCCTCGTGCCAGTGAACGGCTTGAACGGTCATGATGAAGGCAAGGCGGGGCCGCGCAAGGGGGTTTTCCTTCGTCATCGGAACAACGGGCCCGCGGGCCCAGCTTGAC
>JBGTDH010000840.1:0-4569 GCA_041748435.1 Pirellulales bacterium | reverse complement strand
TATCCCGTCTGCCCTTCGTAATTGAGCACCTTCAGCGAAGCCATCGACAGCAACACCCAAATCGCGGCCAGCACGATCGTGATCCGCGTGAACAAGTCGCCGGCTTTCGTGCCGAAGGCGCTTTGCCCGCCCATGCCTCCCAATGCACCGGCCAGACCGCCGCCGCGGCCGCGTTGGACCAGCACCAGCAAGATCAGGAAGATCGCGAAGATGCTCATCACGACCATTAGTAAGCCCGTGAACATGATCTCACTCCTTCTTCACGCCGGCAGCCGCCGCCAGAATGCGGGCGAACTCCTCGGCCTTAAGGCTGGCGCCGCCGACTAAGGCGCCATCGATATTTTTTTGCGACAGCAACTCTGCGGCGTTGGCCCCATTCACGCTGCCGCCGTACTGAACCCGCACGCTTTCGGCAAGCTGGGAATTGTACCGCTGGACCATGATTTTGCGAAGCTCAACATGCACCTCTTCCGCCTGGGCCGGGGAGGCCACTTTTCCCGTGCCGATGGCCCACACCGGCTCGTAGGCGATCACGATCTGCGCCATCTGTTCCGCAGTCAGCCCTGCCAGGGAGCCGGCGAACTGCCGGCGAATAACATCGGAAGTTTGCCCGGCCTCGCGCTCCGCCAGCAGCTCCCCCACACAGGCAATGGGCGTCAGCCCGATCGCCAAAGCCGCCAGCACTTTTTTATTGATCTGCTCGTCGGTCTCTCCCAGGACGTGCCGCCGTTCGCTGTGTCCCAGAATGACATAGCGGCATCCGATATCTGTGAGCATGGCGGCCGAAAGTTCTCCGGTAAACGCCCCGGAAGCTTCGTGGTACATATTCTGGGCGCCCAAGCCCACCGAAGAACCTGCCACGATCGTTGCGACGGCATCCAGATAAATGCTGGGCGGGCAGACCGCTACGTCGACGTTTTGGCCGCCGAGACCCTGGGCCGCCTCGACCACGCCTCGCGCCAACTGCTGGCTCTTGGCCTTGTCGAGGTTCATCTTCCAGTTCCCGGCGACAAACAACCGCCTCATGGCAGCCTCCGAATTCCAGCGCAATGGTTACCCTCACGGCGAAAGACCGTTATCGTGCAACCCGTGGCATCGGTCAAGCAGCCTGTCGTTGCATCGCGCGTGTGACGGAGTCGACTTCGCACAACTTGGGGTCGCGGGCGAAAAAGCAGCCGTTATAATCTTCTGGGGTTCTGGAGACTCGTTTTTTCAGGCAAGGATTCAAGCACGCATGAGCCAGCTCGACGTCGCTCCGGCCGAAGGATTTGTGGCAGCGCATCTGGAAGGCCTCTCGCCGCAGACCTTGTACGATAAATGCGTGGCCCTGGCCCACAACTTGTGGTGGAGCTGGCATCCCGAGGTCGACAACCTGTTTCGCGATCTGGATCCCATTCGCTGGCGGCAACTGGATCACAACCCCATCGCACTGCTGGCCGAGTTCACGCCCGAGCGGCTGGACATGCGGGCCACGGAAATGGTGCTCTACAGCCGCATCAACCATGCCTACCGCCGGCTCAAAGAGTACATGGACCCCAACCGCGTGATGTGGGGCACCACGCACTCCGGCGTGCTGGGCTCCAATCCCGTGGCGTACTTCTCGGCGGAGTTTGGCCTGCACGAATCGGTGCCGATTTACTCCGGCGGCCTGGGCGTGCTCTCGGGCGACCATATCAAAAGCGCCAGCGGCCTGGGCGTTCCCCTGGTGGCCGTGGGCCTGTTTTACGATCAGGGCTATTTCAAGCAGCGGCTGGACAACAACGGCTGGCAGATCGAAGAGTACCTCGATACCAAGGTCGAGAACGAGCCGATGGCCCCCGCGCTGGGCGCCGACGGCAAGCCGCTGCACGTCTCGATTCAGACGCGGCATGGGCAGTTGCTGGCCAAGGTCTGGCTGATGCACGTGGGCCGCGTGCCGCTCTACCTGCTAGACTGCGATGTCGAAGGCAACAGCCCGGAAGATCGGCAGCTCACCAGCCGGCTCTACGGCGGCGATCATCGCACCCGCATTCGCCAGGAGTTGGTCCTGGGAGTCGGCGGGATGCGAGCTCTGAAGGCACTCGGTATCACGCCGGGCGTTTATCACCTCAACGAAGGCCACAGCGCCTTCGTGCCACTGGAGGCCATTCGTGAGCGGATGGAGGGAGACGGCCGCAGCTTCGACGAAGCCCTGCGCATCGTGGCCCAGCACACGGTCTTCACCACGCACACGCCCGTGCCCGCCGGCCACGACCGTTTTGATAAGGGTCTGATCGAAGAGCATCTCGGCCCTTTGCGCGACCAGTTGGGCATCTCGCACGAGCAACTGATGGGGCTGGGTCGCGTGGAGCCGCAGAACGACAATGAGGCCTTCACTATGACGGTGACGGCGCTCAAGCTTTCGCGGCGGGCCAACGCGGTGAGTTGCTTGCACGGCTACGTCTCGCGCCGCATGTGGGCCCATCTCTGGCCGTGGCGCGTGGAGGAGGAGATTCCCATCGGCCACATCACCAACGGCGTGCATATTCCGTCGTGGTTGGCGTGGCAGATGAAGCAGCTCTACGATCGCAAGTTCCCGGTCGATTGGATGCAGCGGATGGGCGAGCCCGACGTGTGGCAGCTCATCCACGAGGTGGATCCTGGCGAGTTGTGGGAAACGCACTACGCATTGAAGAGCCTGCTGCTGTCGTTCGTCCGCCGCCGCGTGAGCCGGCAGTGCCGCCGGCGCGGAGAGAGCGACGACGTGGTGGAAGCAGCACGCAACATGCTGGACCCCAACGTGCTCACCATCGGCTTTGCCCGCCGCTTCGCCACGTACAAGCGGGCCGATCTGATCATGGCGGATATCGACCGCATGGCCGACATGGTGAACGATCCCGAGCGGCCCGTTCAGTTTATCTTTGCCGGTAAGGCCCACCCGGCCGATCATCCCGGCAAGACGCTGATCCAGAAGATCGCCAACCTGCGGCACGACGCGCGGTTCGCCGGCAAGGTGGCCTTCATCGAAGATTACGATATCAACGTCTGCCGACACCTGGTGCAAGGCGTTGATGTGTGGCTCAACAACCCCCGGCGTCCGCTGGAAGCCTCCGGCACCAGCGGCCAGAAGGTGGTGCTCAACGGCGGCCTGAATCTCTCCGTTTTGGACGGCTGGTGGGCAGAAGCCTACGACGGCCGCAATGGCTTTGCCATCGGCAAGGGCACCAGCCACGTCTCGGACGAAATCAACGATCGCCGCGACGGGTTGGACCTCTATCGCGTGCTGGAGGACGAAGTCATCCCGTTGTTCTACGATCGCGATGTCGACGGCCTGCCCAGGCATTGGATTCAACGCATGATGAACTCCATCGCCTCGTTGGCCTGGCGATTCAGCGCCCATCGCATGGTGATGGACTACTGCACCAGCGCCTACCTTCCGGCCGCCGGCGGCATCAGCTGCGAGATGAATCTGAGGTAAGGGAGAGGGGGCAGGGGCCGGGATTCAGGGGTCAGGTAGACGGTGGTCAGTAGTTAGTCCTCAGTCGTTGGAAGAGGGGGACTAGGGGCTGGGGATTGGGGGCTGGAGGCCGGCTGCAGCGGTTTAAATTCGCCCCGATTTCAACCCCCAGTCCCTAACCCCCAGTCCCCGGCTTGCCACGAACTACTAACGACGGACCACGGGCGTCCTCCTATGTCCCAAATCCAGCTCACAATGCCGATGGTGGAGGGGCAGCCCATGCTCCCTTCCACCGCCAAGGGCGCAGACGGCAAGCCGCGGTTCCATGTGCCGCTGCTTAAGGAGCTGCTCAATACGGATGGCGGCGTCCGCTACCTCGTGTCTTACGAATCGATCTACGGCGGCTACGAGGCCAGCAGCCGGCAGTTCTTCGATGCCCATCTTGCGCCGGGGGATGTGTTCCTGGATGTCGGCGCGCATTGGGGCACGTTCTCCCTTTCCGCCGCCACGCGCCATCCGGGGCAGATCGCGGTGATCGCCATCGAGCCGCATCCCCTGAACGCGGCCCAGCTCCTCAAGGCCGTGCGCGTCAACAAGCTCGTCGCCTCGATCGAAGTGGTGGCTGCCGCCGTCGGGTCCGAATCCGGCATGGCCCAGCTCCGGCACGCCAGCACCATGGGCCACTCCCTGGACGAAGCCACGCCGGGCCGCGCCGATGTGGCCGTCTTGCACGTGCCCATCGTGACGCTGGACGATCTGCTGCGACGCCGGCCCGATCTGGACGGCAAACGCATTTTCATGAAAGTCGATGTCGAGGGCTTCGAGCATGAAGTGCTTAAAGGCGCGCGGGGCCTCATGCACAGCGGGCGTGTCGCCGCCGTGATGTGGGAAAAAGGCGAGTCTTATTCATCCGACGCCGGCCGTCACAAGATGAACGCCCTGCTGGCCGAGTTCGAGCAATTCGGATTCCGCAATTACCGGTATCCCTCCAGCGAGTTCGTCGGCCCGCTGATTCCTTTCGCACCCACGCCCGAGGTAGGCAACGTGTTTGCGCTGGCCCCCGGCTTTGAGCGCCGGCCCGTGTATGAGCTCCCCTTCGAGCCGCGGCCCCCCTTCAATGTGCTGTTCGCCACGCCGGCCGATCCCGCCGCGCG
>JBGTDH010000839.1:0-4407 GCA_041748435.1 Pirellulales bacterium | reverse complement strand
CCATCCAGATACTCGCGCCCCTCAACATCGACCAGCGTGCAGCCGTGCGCCCGCTCGATGATCAACGGCTCATACTCCGCCATCTGCGTGAACGGATGCCAGACAATCTGGCGATCCCAATCTTCGAATTCACTGCGAAGTGGCTCGTTCACGCTCCGACCAGGCCGCGGTCGCGTAGAAGCTGCTGCTCACGTTCGATCTCATGGGCGATCAATTGCGAACTGTGGGCCACGTAGTCGATCGCTTCCAGAACTGCGGGCAGCGGCAAGCTTCGATCGGCGGCCGCTTCCTCCGGGGTGAGTCCTTCTCCCTCCATCCATGCCACGAGTCGCGACGCGCGCAAATTCAGCCCTCGCACGAACAGTTCGGCGTAGAACGAACTAGATCGGGCTTCGAGGTGCTCGTAGTGTGTTCTGAGGACCGTAGCCATCACTCAACTCTAGCTTGACTGCGGGCTGACCACAATTGGAGCGACCGCCGTAATCGACGAAGCTATTCAACGGGCGTGAGCCGCTCCACGGTCCAAGTATCGTCCCGTAGAACGCAAACGTCGCCGTAGCGACCGCTGCCATAGAGCAGAAACACGAGTCCGCCGGGACATGCCCGCGGCGCTGTCTTGTATCCGGATGGTGCATTGACCACATGACACTGGCCCGTCTCCAAGTCCAGACGCCGAAGTTCGAAGGAGTAGTCTGGGCCAAAGCCGATGAGTTGTCGGCCGTCAGAGGAAAACACGGGATGCTGAAGACCAGTAACGCGTTGCGCATCGTTTCCATCCGCGTCCACCAGCCACCAACTCCAATCTGTCGGCTGGTTTGGATTGCGGCGCGTGACAAGCAGCTTCGATCCAACGGGGGAAGCCTGAACCGCACAGCCTGACGCGATCCGGCGCGACGAGCCGCTTGCCGACAATTCCCTCCGCCAGATCTCTTCGGCCTGGTCCGACCGGCAATAGTAGACGGCTCGACCATCCGCTGAGAAACATCCGCCGTAGCCAATGGGAATGACTTCGCCGGACTGATCTAGCCGCCGGACGACCCATTCAAGAACGAGACCCATGCCTCCCGAAGGCGAACCGGTTCCATAAATTAGCCACTGGCCGTCAGGAGAAAACGAGCCGATCTGGTCAATCACGCGGCCCTTGGTGAACTCTCGCTGCTGCGTGCCGTCGGTATTCATCAACCAGATATGAGCGAGCCCCTCTTGCTCGCGCAGAAACGCAATCGTGGATCCGTCTGGCGAATAGAGTGGATCGGACTCGAAGTGTTCATCGCTCGTGAGTCGTGCTTCTGCCGCTCCGTCGCGCAGCACGCAGTAGATATCGCCGTGTCCACTCCGTGGAGAAGCATACACGATCCGCGAACCATCGGCAGAAACTGAAGGCGACCCGGTTGAGAAATGCCCACCGCCTTGAAAGTGTTCCCAACTGTCCTGACCTGACGGAAGGCAACCCGCCGTGCAATACATTACCGCTGCCAGGAGCAGCATCGTAGCGCGTCCGGGTTGCATTTCGGTCTCCCAGTCGCTGTGTTCCACGAGCGTGCAACCGTGTGCCCGCTCGATGATCAGCGGCTCGTACTCCGCCATCTGCGTGAACGGATGCCAGAGAATCTGGCGATCCGCAAGGACAAGATCAGCGCGAATTGGCTCGTGGCAAGCGTTGTCGAGGATCGGAGAGTGCGGGCTCATTCGGCCTGCCCCACGGTCTGGACCTGACGAACGCTCGTCTCCAAAGTCGGCAGATCGTGCGCGATGACTCGCCAGACTTGAGAATCATCGATCAAGTCATATCCATGAATGAGCACGTTGCGAAAGGCGATAACTTGCTGATAAGGACCAAGCTGAGCGGCCACCGCTTGATCATCACGAGCCAGTCGCATCATCGCTTCCCCGATGATCTCAAAGTTGCGTTCCACCGCCTGTCGGAGCAGTCGATCGGACTGGTAATCGGTGAGGGCTTTGCCTTGGGTCACCTGCATGATGAACGCTGCCGCGTCGCGTAAATCCTCCAGCAGCTTGGGTGTCTTAGCATGCATAGAGGGGGGTGCGCGTGCGCTCGAGCTCTTGCTGAAAATGCCGGTTCTTGGCGGCCTCGGACATCACCAAGTCGACGCGATGACCGACAAGAGCCTCCAACTCCAGACGCAACGCAAAATAGTCTCGCAGCCAGGGCCCCAAATCATGTCCGGCGGGATACTCGACGAGTAGATCGACGTCACTGCGCTGGGAATCGAACCGATCCCTTTCCGCCGCTGAGCCGAACACCTCCAAGCGCCGCACGCCATACTTGCGACAAAGCTCGCTAATCAGCGATTGTTTCTCGGCCAGCACGTCGACCATCTAACCTCCTTTGCACTCTGCGCGCACTACCTGCAAGCCTACAACAACTCATCCAGCTCTCCCACCAGCTTCTCAAAATAGGCCAACGCCGTGTCGACGGGGCCGGGCTGCTCCATGTCTACTCCGGCATCGCGTAGCAGGTCGAGCGGGTATTTCGAGCAGCCGCCTTGCAGGAAGCCGAGGTAATCGGCCAGCTCCTGCGGCCCGCCGGTCAGCACGCGCTCCGAGAGGGCAATCGCCGCGGAGAGGCCCGTGGCGTATTTGTAGACGTAGAACGCGCGATAGAAATGCGGGATGCGGAAGCACTCCAGCGAGAGCTCGTTGTCCAGCGTGAACTCGGGGCCGAAGTACTGCTTCAGTAAGTCGCGGTAGATGTCCTTGAACCGGTCGACCGTGAGCGGCTCGTTGCTCTCGGCGGAGGCGTGGGCCAGCTTCTCGAACTCGGCGAACATGGTCTGGCGGATGATCGTGCCGCGGATGGCGTCGATCTCGCGGTTGATTAGGAACGCTCGCTCCTGCTCGCTCTTGGCCCGCTGCATCAAGCGGCGGCTCAAGAGCTGCTCGTTGAAGGTGCTGGCCACTTCGGCCACGAAGATGGTGTAGTTGTAATACTGAAACGGCTGATGCCGGGCCGAGTAATAGCTGTGCATGGAATGGCCGGCCTCGTGGGCCAGCGTGAAGACGTGATCCAGCACCTCGGCCTGATAGTTCATCAGGATGTAGGGCTCGGCGTCGAACGAACCGCAACTGAAGGCGCCGCTCTGCTTGCCTTGGTTCTCGTAGCGATCGCACCAGCGGCCCATCAGACCCTGCTCCAGCACGCCGCAATACTGACTCCCCAGCGGTTCCAGGGCCTCGATCACCCGTTTTACCGCCTGGTTCCAATTGTTCCGGGTTTCCAACTCGCTCAGGATCGGCACATAGGTGTCGTAATGGTGAATGTCCTTGAGCTTCATCTTCCGCCGCCGCAGATCGTAGTAGCGATACAAGGCCGGCAGATGGCGATGCACACTGGCGATCAGGTTATCGTAGACCGACAGCGGCACATTGTCGTCGAACAGCGATGCTTCCAGCGCACTCGGAAAATTCCTGGCGCGGGCGTAATAGATGTCCCGCTGAATCGAGCCGCCCAGCGATGCGGCCAGCGTGTTCTCGTGAGCCGCATACTGCTCGTAGTACTGATGGAAGGCCGTCTTACGAACCGTGCGCTGGGGCGAATGCAACAAGGCCGAGAATGCCGAGTGGCTGAGCTCGATCTTGTCGCCTTTATCGTTCTTCACGAAGCCGAACTTCAAGTCGGCGTTATTGAGCTGGCGAAAGACCTGATTGGCGGCCTCGGCCATTTCCCCTTGCATGGCCAGCAGCCGTTCTTCGCGATCGGTCAGCGTATGCGGCTTGTAACGCAGCAGCCGCTGAAGCACGAGGGCGTACGGCTTGAGCGCATCGTCGGTCAGAAACTGCTGCATCTTTTCCGCCGGGATCGTCAGGATCTCCGGGCGGATATAGCTGGCCGCCTGAGCGGCACGACTAGCGGCATTGCGGTAACGTCCCTGCATGCGCTGATAAGTGCTGTTGGCTGTATCTTCCGCCGTCTTCAAGAACGCGTAGGTTCCCAGCCGCTCCCCCTGGCGATCCAGTTCCGTATCGAAGTTCAGGCAGGCCGCCAGCGTGGCTGCGCGCTGGCCAAGCTTGCCTTGATACTGCTCGTATTCTGCGATCCGCGGCTCCCAGGCGTTGAACGCTTGCTCCCAAGCGTCGTCGCTGCCGAACAGGCTCTCCAGATCCCAGCGGTCTGCCTCTTTCACCTGGCTGCGCCGCGGCAATGCTTTGACCTTGGCCGGCGCCTTGCCGTTGGATTTGGCAGCGTTCGCCTTGGATCCCCCGGACCTGCTCTTTCCCTTGGGCTTACCGCGTGCCACAGCGGCGGCATAGCGGACCGACGACTCTTTCACGGCGCACTCCCTTTCCATTACCGTTGTGCCAGACTCCCTGCCCGGAAAGCCTACCACACCAGGCCCCGGCGGGCAGCCCCCGCTTATCGACCGGCGAGGGCGGCCATCGCTTCCA
>JBGTDH010000838.1:0-3331 GCA_041748435.1 Pirellulales bacterium | reverse complement strand
CGGAGTGTCGCAGCGCTAACCGCGGCGGTGGTCGTGGGCCTGGCGGGCCTGGCAACGGTCGCCGCGGTGCAGTCTCACAACCACCGACTGCTGACCGCGTCGTACTCCGCGGAGCGAGCCGCCAAGCACGAGGCGGAGGAAAAGCGGATCGCGGCCGAGCGGGCGGAACGAGTCGCCGAAGCCGCGCGGGCGCAAGAGGCACAATCCCGTCAGCTCGCCGAAGCCGTGACCGACAACCTGGTGAACGCGTTTCGCAGCCCGGACCCCGAGCGCGATGGCCGCAACTTCACCATGGCCGACGTGCTCGACCGCGCCGTGCGGGAGCTGGAGAGCGAGCTGATCGAAGAGCCGCAGACCAAGGTCCGACTGCTGAACGCCATTGCCCTCTCCTACGAAGGCTTGGGACTGTATCGTGAATCGATCCCGCTGCTGCATCAAGTGCGGGACTTATCCCAGGCATTGTCCGGCCCCGAGCACGCCGACACGCTGGCCGCCATGAACAACCTGGCCGAGGCGCAGCGATTGGCCGGGCGCTTCGGGGAAGCTCTGGAGCTGCATCAGAGCACGCTGGACTTGCGGCGCGCGAAACTGGGTTTCCATCACCGGGACACGCTTACCTCCCTGAGCAATCTGGCTCTGACGCACAAAGCTGCGGGTCAGTTGGATGTCGCCCTCCGCCTTAATCTCGAAGCTCGCGAGCTGCGAAAAGAGCACCTGGAGGAAGCGGATAACGACCTGCTCGCGAGCATGAACAATCTCGCCGCGGCACTGGAGTCCAGCGATCCGCAAGAGGCAATCGTTCTGTACGAGGAAACGCTCGCGCTGCGAAAAGCCCAACTTAATCCGGGCCATCCGGACCTCCTTACCTCCATGAACAATCTGGCCCAGGCCTATGTGTCGGCCAGGAACTTCGATGCGGCCTTGCCGATGCTCAAGGAAACACTCGAACTGCGGCAAGCCAAACTCGGCCCCGATCATCCCGATACCTTAACCTCGACGAGCAATCTGGCCCGGGCCCACTACCATCAGCGCGATTACGCTCTGGCTCTGCCCTTGCAACTGGACACGCTCCAGCGGAGGCAAGCACGGCTGGGCCCCGGGCACTCCAGCACGCTGACCTCCTTGAACAATCTCGCCGCGACGCATCAGGCTCTGGGAAAAATCAAAGAGGCATTGCCGTTCTACGAAGAATCGCTGGAACACCGACGCGCGCTGTGGGGACCGCAGCATCCCGCAACACTCCAGGCGATCAATAACCTGGCGTCCGCTTACCGCGCGGCGAGAGAACTTAAGCGGGCCCTGCCGCTGGCGGAAGAAGCTCTCAAGCTCCGGACCGCTGCACTGGGGCCGATGCACGAGGACACACTCGCTTCCGTGAATACTCTGGCGCAAATCCACAAGTCCAATCAAGACTTCGAGCAAGCCGCGGGACTCCTCGAACAGGCCCTTCAGGCGCGGCGGGCGATGTTACCCGCGGATAATGCGGGCCTGGTGCAGTTGCTCAATAATCTGGCCGCGACCTATTACGAAGCGAAGAAGTTTGAGCAGGCCATCCCGGTGTTTGAAGAAGCGCTCCGCAACCTGCGTGCCCAGGGAGACTCCGCGCGGGCCGATATGGTCAGCATCTTGACGGGCCTGGCGGCGACGTTCAAGGCCGCAGGCCAGCTGCAGCAAGCTTTGACAACGTACGAAGAAGCGCTGCCCCTCGCCACGGCCGTCTTGAAAGAGGATGACCCGCGCACAATCAACCTGCTGAATAATCTCGCGACGGCCTATCTGGCTTCCGAGCAGCCGGAGCGCTCCCTGCCAGTGTGGAAGTCTTACGTGGCAGCCCAGCGCGGGCGCTTGGCCGGCAGGGAAGAAGACCTGGCCACCATTCTGATGAGTGTGTCGCTCCGGTTGATGCAGGGGGAACATTTCGCTCCGGCCGCCGCCTACCTGCAAGATTGCGTGACGTTGCGTGAGAAGAAACTGCCCGACGATTGGTCCTTGTTCCACGCCAGGAGTGCGTTGGGCGGCGCGCTCGCGGGCCAGAAGGACTTTACCGCTGCGGAACCACTGCTAGTCGAGGGTTATCAAGGACTGAAGCAGCGGCAGGCGTCGATTCCTGCCGCTGGCCGCCGCGCACGCTTGCAAGAAGCACTCGACCGCCTGATCCGACTGTACGAAGCCACCAAAAACGCCGAACAGGTTGAGAAATGGAAGTCGGAGATCGCCACGCTGCCACCCGCGCCGACAACAGCACCGTAGAAATGGACAGGTAATGCACGGACTGTCGGCTCAGGCGTAACCGTCGTTTCACTCCAGATGAAACCGATCGAACGCCAGCTTCAGGCAGCAATCGCCGCTTTACTGGCACATCGTTTGCTCCCTTGAGGGGCAGGGAGCAATTCTTTGAGGAGCCTGACGATGTATCGGCTGTTTGTTGCATTGGTGCTTGTTGCCTTAGCGGTCCCGGCGAACGCGCAGGCTCAATACGGCGGTCCACGGATGAGTTCGCAGGAAGCGAGAGTAATTGCCGATTATTGGGTTCGCAGTTATCTTCGCAGGGCGCCAACGCCGATCGAAGAACAGCAATTGCAAAGTCAGTTGCTGCGTTCGCCGCCCGGCCACGTCCTCGCGGGACTGTTGACTAGCGACGAGTACTTCCGCAAATCGGGCGGAGACCAACCCTCCTGGCTGGGTCAGTTGTTCGCCGATGTCGGCCACCGCGAGCCATCACGCTATGAGATCGATGCGCGGCTGCAGCGGACCGACAACTATAGCCCGCGCGCCATTGCTTCTGAATTCCTGCACGAGCACCCCAAGAATTGGTGGCCGGGTCCGGCTGCTACGCCGCCGCGCGAGTTGCAGTATTTCTATCAGTCTCCGTACAACGGGCATGCTCCGCATTATGGCTGGAACTAGAGTTCATAGTCCCGCGAAGAGGGTGGATGGGCATTGCCAGCACCTGGGCGATGTTCTTGCCGCGATAAAAGAGCTTGGCTTTTGAAAAAATGGGCTATTCCTGAAATCTATGTCTTTCCCTCGGCGGAGCGGTTATTATATCCGCCACAGGTAGGCAATCTCTCCGGGGAGTTTCGCTGGCCCTCAGGCTCCCATGCTACGCGACTCATCGCTAGTCGCTCTTGGCTCTCCAACCGGACGCACGCCCGGACTGGTTCGCTGTCGGCGCTGCGATCGGACGCAATTTGGCGACGACGCTTCGCTTTCCCTGCTCTCGTGGAGTTGATGCTCCTACCCGTTTGATGGCCGCTTCGGCGCGAGTCAATCATGAGCGAGAAGATCAAAGTCTTGATCGCCGACGACCACGAGATGGTGCGCGTGGGCG
>JBGTDH010000837.1:0-5001 GCA_041748435.1 Pirellulales bacterium | reverse complement strand
GGACGTGAGAGTGCCGGCGGCGGCGATGGCAACTGCCCTTATCGTCTGCATCTGGGCCGCTGCTCGCGGCCCACCGCCCTGCTGCCGGCCGGCGGCAAGCCGGGCGAGTCGCTGCACGGGAAGTGGCTGGGCGATGTGCTGGGCGAACGTGCCGAGACGATCACCGTGCCGACCGAGTTGTCGCAGTTCGCCGGCCTGCTGGCTCTGGACGAGCATGGCCCTGCGCCGTCGCTCAACGCGTTTCGCGTCAACGACCTGACCAACACGCTGGAAGCGGAGCCGAACAACGCCGCCGCCGAGGCCACGTCGTGCATCGTGCCGGGAGCGCTTAACGGCGTTATCGGTCAACCGGGCGATGCCGATTGCTACAAGTTCGCCGCCAAGAAGGGGCAGGTGTTCGATATCCGCGTGCATGGGCGATCGATCCGCTCACCGCTGGATAGCGTGCTCACCGTCACCCGCATCAAGGGCCAGGCCGTGGCGAACAACGACGACGCCAATGCCCAACCGGACAGCTACCTGCGGTTCACGGCGCCCGAAGACGACGAATTTGTCGTGCAGATTCACGATCATCTCCGCGATGGCGGCGTCGATTACGCGTACCGCGTCGAGATCACGCCGGTGCAACCCAAGCTTACGCTGGGCTTGCCCGAGCGTCAGCAGTACATCGATGTCACCGTGTCGGTGCCCAAGGGCAATCGCACCGCGTTCCTGGTCAGCGCCGCGCGGGTCGACTTCGGCGGCGATCTGAAGATCGATCTCAAGGACATGCCGGCGGGCTTGGCGCTCGAAACGGTGCCGATGGTTGCCAGTCAAACAATGATTCCCGTGTTGCTCACCGCCGCGCCGGACGCAGGACTGGCCGGATCGCTGACCGACGTGGTTGGCCGCCCGGTCGATGAGAACATCAAGGCGGAAGGGCACATTCTGCAAGACACGCTGCTGGTGCGCGGCCAGAACAACCGCAAAGTCTGGGGTCACGAGGCTTATCGGCTGGCGCTCGCCGTGACCGAGGAAGCGCCGTACACCATCGAAGTCGTGCAGCCCAAGGTGCCGCTGGTGCGCAACGGGTTGATGGGTCTGAAGGTTGTGGCCAAGCGCAAGGAAGGATTCACGGCGCCCATCGCCGTGCGCATGCTTTACAACCCGCCGGGCGTGGGCTCGGCTGGCTCCACGCAAATTGCCGAAGGCCAGAACGAAGCGTCGATCGACTTGAACGCCAATGCCCAGGCCGAGATCAAATCGTGGAAGATCGCCGTCTTGGGCGAGGCCACGGTGGGCAACGGCCCCGTGCTGGTCTCTTCGCAACTGGCGGATCTGGAGATTGCCGACGCGTTTTTTTCCTTCACTTTCAGCCCAGCTGCGGTCGAGCAAGGGGCCGACGCCGACATCGTGATCAAGATGGCCAAGGCCAAAGACTTCGAAGGTCCCGCTAAGGTCGAACTGCTTGGTCTGCCCAACGAGACGACCGCCGAGGCCATCGAGATCACCAAGGACAGCGAGGAGCTGGCTTTCCAAGTGAAGACCAACGCCAAGTCACCGGTGGGCAAGCACAAGACGCTGCTGTGCCGCGCGATCGTGATGCAAAACGGCGAGCCGATCACGCATTCGCTGGGAGGCGGCGAGTTACGGATCGATGCCCCGCTGCCAGCGAAGCCCGCTGCTGCCACGACGTCGCCCGCGGCCCAAAAGCCCGCGGAGAAGAAGCTGTCTCGCCTGGAGCAGCTTCGCTTAGAGAAGGAACAGGCGAAAAAGAGTCCGTAGTCCGTCGTCAATGGTCCGTGGTTTGTGCCCGACGTTGTTCGCTGTTTGAGGAGCTTGCCGTGAAGACACGAGTATCTATCGCATTCGCATGGGCTGTTGTCGCAGCGTGCAGTTCTGCGTATGCCGGGGCGTATTCCAAGATCGAAGTCTACCCACCGGACGTTCAACTCCACACCAGGGGCGACAAGCAGCAGTTCGTTGTCATGGCCACGCGGCCGGACGGCGTGACGCTGGAAGTCACGGCGCAGGCCAAGGTCACGCTGGCCGATCCCAAGCTCGTGAAGCTGGAAGGTCAGACGCTGCGTCCCGCAGCCGATGGCCAAACGGCGATGACCGTGGAGTTCGAGGGCCACCAAGTGAGCGTGCCCGTCACGGTCAAGGATGCGGCGGCCGATCGCGCGATCAGCTTCAAGCTGGACGTGATGCCCATCTTCATGCGTGCCGGCTGCAACACGGGGAGTTGCCACGGCGCGGCCCGCGGCAAAGACGGCTTCATGCTGAGCCTGTTCGGCTACGACCCGGATGGCGATCATCATCGCCTGACGCGAGAGATCAGCACGCGGCGCATCAACCTGGCGTTGCCGGCCGAGAGCCTGATGCTGGAGAAATGCGATGGGACAGTGCCGCACACCGGCGGCAAGCGGTTCAGCAAAGACAGCCCCTACTATGCGGCGATTCTGCGCTGGCTGGAAGCGGGCGCTCCGAAAGATGCCAAGGAAGTTCCTACCGTGACGGGTGTCGAGCTGTATCCCAAGCAGGCGGTGCTCGAAGGTGAAGGGGCCACGCAGCAGTTCACCGTTCGCGCCAAGTACTCGGATGGCACCGATCGCGATGTGACTAACCTCGCTCTGTTCTTGTCGAACAATGATAACTCGGCCGCTATTTCGCCCGATGGACTGGTCAAGGCCGGTGCCCGCGGCGAGGCCTTTGTGATGGCCCGCTTCAGCACGTACACGGTCGGCAGTCAGGTGCTGGTGCTGCCCAAGGATTTGCAGTACACGGCGCCGACGGAAGCCCCCAAGAATTACATCGACGAGCTCGTGAACGCCAAGCTCCACAAGCTGCGGATGCTTCCCAGCGGCGTCTGCAGCGACGAAGCCTACTTGCGGCGCGTCACGCTGGACGTCACGGGCCTGCTTCCCACGCCGGAAGAATACGAGACATTCCTGGCCGATGCCGATCCACTCAAGCGAGCAAAATTTGTCGACATGCTCTTGGAGCGGAAGGAGTTTTCTGAGTTGTGGGCCATGAAGTGGGCCGAGATCATGCGAGTCCGCACGATCCAGAATCAGGTCAGCGGCAAGGCAGCCTACCTGTATGCCAGTTGGCTCACCGATAAGATCTCCAACAACGTGCCCATCAATGTGATGGTGCAACAGCTCCTCTCGGCCGATGGCGGCACGTTCAAGAGCCCCGCCACGAACTTCTACCAAGTGGAGCGGGACAACCTCAAGACTTCCGAGAACGTGGCGCAACTCTTCATGGGCATGCGGCTGCAATGTGCGCAGTGCCATAACCATCCGTTCGATCGCTGGACGATGGACGACTACTACAGTTTCTCCGCCTTCTTCATGCAGGTGGGTCGCAAGACGGGCGAAGATTATCGCGAGACCATTGTCTATAACTCCGGCGGCGGCGAGGCTCGCAACCCGATCACCAAGCAAGTGACTCCGCCCAAATTTCTCGGCGGCGACCTGGCGGATACCAAGGGGAAAGATCGGCGCGTGGTGCTGGCCGAGTGGCTGGCGTCGCCGGCGAATCCCTACTTTGCCACCAGCGTGGCCAACCGCGTGTGGGATCACTTCTTCGGGATCGGCATCGTCGAGCCGGTGGACGATGTCCGCGTCAGCAATCCCCCCAGCAACCCGGAGCTGTACGCAGCGCTCGGCGCCAAGTTCACCGAATACAACTACGATTTCAAACGCCTCGTGCGGGACATTTGCAATTCCAACGCCTACCAGCGATCGACCGAGCGCAACACCAGCAACGAGGCGGACGAGCTGAACTTTGCCCACGGCCGCGTGCGTCGCATCAAGTCCGAGAGCCTGCTGGATTGCGTGAGCCAGACGACAGGCACCCGGGACAAGTTCCAACGACTGCCCCTGGGTGCTCGGGCCGTGCAAATTGCCGATGGCAATACGAGCAACTACTTCCTCACGACGTTTGGCCGCTCGCAGCGTGAGACGGTCTGTGCCGGCGAATCGACGACCGATCCCACGCTGTCGCAGGCGCTGCACATGCTCAACGGCGACACGGTGGAGACCAAGATCCGCACGGGCGGCCTGGTGAAGAAGCTGCTGGCCGAGAAGAAGTCGCCTGAGCAAGTGATCGAAACGATCTACGTGCGGGCCTTCAGCCGCAAGCCCACCGCCGACGAGCAGCAGAAGCTCCTGGCCCTGATGGCCGAGGAAACCGACAAAGCCAAGCCCCTGGACGATATTTTCTGGGCGGTGCTCAACAGCCGCGAGTTTGTGTTCAACCACTAGCTGAGTATTGGGTACTGAGTACTCAATCGGTGTAGTTTCTAGCCATACCGCTTGCGGCTTAGCGCCGCTCCTACCGAGATCGACCCATGGCCCTGCGAATAAACATCCTCGCGCTCTTCGCACTCACCTGGCTGTCCGCCTCGCCCCTCTCGGCCCAAGAGGCCAAGCCGGTTGATAAGCCGATTCCCAAAGTCACGTACGACGAGCAAGTGCGGCAGGTCTTTCGCGATCATTGCTTCAATTGCCACAGCGCCGGCAAGGCCAAGAGCGATCTGGAGTTGGACACCTACGCCGCCACCATGCGCGGCGGGGCGGGGGGCGAAGCTGTGCTGGCCGGCGACGTCGCTAGCTCCCGGCTGTACGGCCTGGTATCGCACATGGAAGAGCCCAAGATGCCGCCGGAGCAGGACAAGTTGCCCGAGGCCAAGCTGGCACTGATCAAAAACTGGATTCTGGGCGGTGCACTGGAAAACTCGGGTTCGACTGCCAAGCCCTCCAACAAGCCCAAGCTGAATCTGACCGTCTCTGGCGGCTTCAAGAAACCCGAGGGTGCGCCGCCGATGCCCGAGGGTCTGTCCAAGAAGCCGGTCGTGCATACTGCCCGTTCCGGCGCCGTGACCGCGCTGGCGGCCAGCCCCTGGGCGCCCCTGGTGGCCGTGGCCGGCCAGAAGCAGATTCTGCTGTATCATTCGGACACCCACGAGTTACTCGGCGTGCTGCCGTTCGAAGAGGGCGTGCCGCACGTGCTCAA
>JBGTDH010000836.1:0-3290 GCA_041748435.1 Pirellulales bacterium | reverse complement strand
ACCGGGCCAGGCAGGCGAACACGCCGCCGGCCCATTCGGGGCTGTAACAGGGCGCGGCCAAGGGACTGGCTTCGCCCCAAGCCACGTCGTCGCCCGATTGCAGGCGGACCAACACCGATTCCACCGCGGCGTCTTCTCCATAGGCGGTCCGCCACGGATAAATCAAAGGCATCGCGACGTGAAACAACTCAATCGAATCGATGTGCATGGGATGAAGCGGAGCGTTACGGATGCGTTAGTTGACGCACGTCGGACAGGATGGCTTCGATTCCCGCTGCATCGATTTCGCCCGGCAGCAGCACGTGCGCGGCGACGATCCTTCGCTGCGAGTAACAGAGCACGGCCACGCTGGCGTCCGGCGGAGGACGTAAAACCTTGGGACCATCGCTTTCGATGGGAAAGGTCAACGGCATGGTGACGCCTCGCTGACGCACCAAGGCCATCAGGCGAGGCTGCACGTCGGCCGGCTTCTCGGCCAGAAAGATGGCAAAGCCCTTCAAGCCCACGCCGCGGTTCTGATCGACGGCGCGATCGATCGCCTCGATCAGCGTCTCGGTGGCCGAGTCGAGCTTGCGCACGCAGACCAGCACCACGGGCCGATTGCCATAGCGGCAGACCAGGCACGTAGCCAGATTGGGCCGCTCGGTGGTGACTTCGCGCACGAAGAAGGAAGGCACTTCCGCGCCAAGTTCCGGAGCGTCGGGACTGGCGGCCGCCAACGCCGGAAGGAGCAGGGAGCAGGCGAAGGCGAACATGTTGGGGGCGGCCGGTTGTGGCGAGGGTGAATAGGAATGATAATCGGGCGCGGGGCGTCGCGAAACCGCAAGCGCGAGCGCGAAACGCCCGTGAAGACCGATTCCGGAGACTGCCATGTCGGATAATTTGCGAGAGCATCGGTACGAGAAGCTTACCTGGCCGGAGATCGGCGCGGCGGTTGCCGCGGGCAAAGTGCCCATCGTGCCGATCGGCGCGGTCGAGCAGCACGGCCCTCATTTGCCGCTGGATGTCGACATGCTGCTCGCCACGAGCGTGGCGTTGGAGGCGGGACGTCGCATTCCGGAGCAGGTGCTCGTGCTGCCCAGCGTGTCTTATGGCTACACGGGTCACGTGATGGATTTTCCCGGCACGATCAACATTCACTATCAGCACTTCATCGAGCACGTGTTGGACATTTGCAAGAGCCTGGCCTATCACGGATTCAAGAAGATTTTCCTGCTCAATGGCCACGGCTCCAACATGCCCAACCTGGATCTGGTGGCCCGCCGCTGCAATCTGGAGACCGATGCGGAGTGCGCCTTTGCTTCCTGGTGGCTGTTTTTGACGGTCGATAAAGAGTTCTTGCCGCGCTGGCGGGAAAGCAAATTTCCCGGCGGCTGTGCTCACGCTTGCGAGTTGGAGACGAGCGTCTACATG
This sequence comes from Pirellulales bacterium, assembly GCA_041748435.1. Taxonomy (GTDB): domain Bacteria; phylum Planctomycetota; class Planctomycetia; order Pirellulales; family JBGTDH01; genus JBGTDH01. The sequence continues at coordinate 1,877 of JBGTDH010000836.1, read as the reverse complement.
CACCTGTCTCCGCAAGACGTGCGGATGGACAAGATTCGTTCGGGCAAGATCAGCTTCAACGAAGACAACTCGCCGTACCGGTTTGTCGATATCTTCGGCGCGGGACCGGTGAACATCACCAGTTGGACCAGCAGCTACAGCGAGACGGGCGTCCTGGGAGACGCCGAGTTGGCCACGCCGGAAAAGGGGCGGCAGGCGTTTGAAGAAGCGGTCACTCGGCTGAGCGAGTTTATCGGGCAATGGCGACGCACGCCGGCGCCGGCTCGCAAGCAGAACCATCATCCCGTTCCCACCATGCCCATGCCGTGGGGACAGGCGAACTCCCTGCCGCGTTACGACTGACAATTGCGATCCTCTTGGTACTCCGGGAAGTCTGTGTGTTTTGGGAGATACGATCGGCCTTTGAACTTGCAAGTTGTTACCTCATAATGGCTTAAACACAGAGATCCGGCCGCGTCGCCGGAAGGCTCATAAAATCGGCCCTCCGCAACCGTGCTAGCTTCAACAGCTTGCAACCATTTCCAAGGATTTGGTTGACTCTGTGTTCAGAGCGTGTAAACTCACCACCTGTCAACTGCATCTTGTGGCACATCGGGCATCTGCTACAATATCTTGTGGTTGGCGAGGCCCGAGAGCCTATCGCAGCGGGTCGAGAGTTCACCAGCCCCAGATTTCCGGCTGCAATCGTCACTAACTAATCTTGGCAGGCCTGGATTGCCGAAAACTTGGATGTTGTGTTAGTGTACCTAAGTGCATTAACGGAACGGATGCCCACTTCTCCTGTACATGGAGGTCGAACGTATGGCCGAGACACTGTTTGCCAAGGGTCGCAAATCGATGACCAAGACCCAATCGCCCGCGCGCCGTCATCTGCACGGCTTGGCGGTGGAAGCTACGTTCTGTCCCGTCGACGTGGCCGACCCCTTCGAGACTGTGGAGTGGGACCTCCGCACGGCCGCCATCAAGGGAGAGGCCGGCGAGGTGCTGTTCGAGCAGACGGATTGCGAAGTGCCAGCCTTCTGGAGCCAACTCGCCACCAACGTCGTGGTCAGCAAGTACTTCTACGGCGAGGTCAACACGGCGGAGCGCGAGCACAGCGTGCGGCAATTGATCCATCGCGTGAGCCGCACGATCTCCGATTGGGGCATTCAGGACGGTTACTTCGCCAGCCGCGAAGACGGCGAGCGGTTCTATCGTGATCTCACCTGGCTCTGCCTGCATCAGCATGGGGCGTTCAACTCCCCCGTCTGGTTCAACGTGGGCCTCTATCATCAGTACGGCGTGAAGGGCGCGCAGTGCAATTGGCACTGGAACCAGGAGACGCGCACCGTCGAGCAGCCGGAGAACCCTTACGAGTATCCGCAAGGCTCGGCCTGCTTCATTCAGAGCGTCGACGACGATATGGAAGACATCATGGAACTCGCCCGCAGCGAGGCCATGCTGTTCAAGTTCGGCTCGGGCACGGGCACGGACCTCTCGACGCTTCGCTCGCATCGCGAGAAGCTCTCCGGCGGCGGCAAGCCCTCCGGGCCGCTCTCGTTCATGCGGGTCTATGATCAGATCGCAGCCGTGGTGAAGAGCGGCGGCAAGACGCGCCGCGCCGCCAAGATGCAATCGATGAAGATCTGGCACCCGGATGTGCTGGAGTTCATCGAGTGCAAGGCCAAGGAGGAGAAGAAGGCCCGCATTCTGATCGAGCAAGGCTACGACTCCAACTTCAACGGCGAGGCCTATAGTTCGATCCTGTTCCAGAACGCCAACCTCTCGGTGCGCGTGACCGACGAGTTCATGCAGGCGGTGGTGGAAGACAAGCCCTGGATCACGCGCTGGGTGACCGATCCGGAGAAGGCCGGCCCCACGTATCAGGCCCGCGACCT
>JBGTDH010000835.1:0-3278 GCA_041748435.1 Pirellulales bacterium | reverse complement strand
GGCGCGGGCGATGGCGCAGCGGGCGCTGGAGCAGGCGGATCGGGACGATGCCGGCCGCATCGACTTCGCATTCCGGCTGGCAACGTGCCGGACACCGACTTCGGCGGAGCAAACGATCCTGCTGAGTCGCCTGTCGCAATTGCGCCAGCAGTACGGGGCCGATCGTAAGGCGGCCCTGAAACTGCTCGCCAGCGGCGAATCGCAGAGCGACGAACGGCTCGATCCGGTCGAGCACGCCGCGCTGTGCAGCTTGTGCCTGTTGATTCTGAATCTGGACGAAGTGCAAACGAAGGAATGATCGATGGATCCCCGCCTCGCGCAATCGCTGCATATTAATCGTCGCGAGTTCTTCGGCCGCGGCACATTGGGCCTGGGCACGGCGGCCCTGGCCTCGCTGTTGAATCGCGATCTTGCGGCGGCCACGCCGGAGGCGGGCGGCCGGAGCGCCCTTCCGCATTTCGCTCCCAAGGCCAAGCGCGTGATCTACCTGTTGCAAAACGGCGCGCCGTCGCACGTCGATCTGTTCGATTACAAGCCCGCGCTGAACAAGCACCGCGGCGAGGAGATTCCGCCCGGGGTGCAAGGCGGCCAGCGGCTGAGCACCATGACCTCGGGACAGAAATCGCGGCCGCTGTTGCCGGAGATCACGAAGTTCGCGCAGCACGGTCCCGGCGGCGCGTGGGTCAGCGATTTTCTCCCGCACACGGCGCAGATCGCCGGCGAGGCCTGCTTCGTGCAGTCGATGTACACGGAGGCCATCAATCATGCCCCGGCCATCACCTTCTTCCTCACGGGCGCCGAGCAGCCGGGCCGCCCCAGCCTGGGCTCGTGGCTGTCTTACGGGTTAGGCAGCGACACGCAGGACCTGCCGGCCTTTGTGGTAATGACCTCGCGCGATAAGGAAGCCTCCTGCGGTCAGATCTTCTACGACTATTACTGGGGGAGCGGCTTTCTTCCCTCGCGATTCCAGGGAGTGAAGTTTCGCGCCAGCGGCGATCCGGTGCTGTATCTCTCCAATCCCGAAGGGATGAGCGCCCCGGTGCGGCGCGGGCTGCTGGATGACCTCGCGCGGCTCAATGAGTTGAAGCTGGCGGAATTTGGCGATCCCGAGATCGCCACGCGCATCGCGCAATACGAAATGGCGTATCGCATGCAAACGTCGGTGCCGGAGCTGACCGATTTTTCGCAAGAGCCCGCGCATGTATTGGAGATGTACGGTCCGGACGTACAGCGGCAGGGATCGTATGCCTACAACTGTCTGCTGGCTCGGCGGCTGGCGGAGCGCGGCGTGCGGTATGTGCAGTTGCTGCATGCCGGCTGGGATCAGCATCGCAACCTGAACACGCAGTTGAAGATCCAGTGCGAAGACACCGATCAGCCTTCGGCCGCGCTGGTGCAGGATCTCAAGCAGCGCGGGCTGCTGGAAGACACGCTCGTGATCTGGGGTGGCGAGTTCGGCCGCACGAGCTTCTTGCAGGGCGACATCAACGAGACCAAGTCCTGGGGCCGCGATCATCATCCGCGCTGCTTCACCATCTGGATGGCCGGCGGCGGCATTCGCGCCGGCAGCGTCTACGGCGAGACAGACGACTTCGGCTACAACGTGGCCCGCGACGGCGTGCATGTACACGATCTGCAAGCCACGGTGCTGCACCTGCTGGGCATCGACCACACGCGCTTCACCTACAAGTACCAAGGCCGCCACTTCCGCCTGACCGACGTGCATGGACAGGTGGTGCAGGGCCTGCTGGCGTGACGCGTTCCGCTACTTGGCAGCCGGACAACAGGCCCCGGCTAAGGCGGAGATCACGGCATGTTTTGACCGGTTCTTTCGCCTGCGCTAAACTGATACCCGATGGAAAAACGAATTATCGGCACACCGAGCGAGAACGCAGATGTCGCTTCCGAATGGACAGGCAAGGATCGGCGTGCTTGTTGATGCCGACAACGCTCAGCCGGCGGGCATAGCGGCACTCCTGGCGGAGATTGCCAAGTACGGGATCGCCAGCGTGCGACGGGCCTACGGGGACTGGACCACCTCCCGCCTGGCGAGTTGGAAGCAGGTTCTCAACGAGCATGCCGTTCAGCCGGTTCAGCAGTTCGCGTACACCACCGGAAAGAACGCTACTGATTCGGCGATGATCATCGATGCCATGGATCTTCTGTATGGGGGCCGCCTGCAGGCTTTCTGCATCGTCTCCAGCGACAGCGATTTCACGCGGCTCGCGACGCGGCTGCGAGAGTCGGGCATGACCGTCTACGGCGTCGGCGAGAAGAAGACACCGCGGGCATTCGTCAGTGCCTGCGACAAGTTCATCTACACGGAGATTCTTTTAGGCGACGATGTGCCCCAGGAAGCAGTGGGAGCCACGGATTCGCCGGCCCCGGCGCCACCCACGAAGAAAACGACCAAGGAACTGCGTGCCGACACGAAGCTGGTGGCGTTGCTCCGAACGGCCACCGTGTCGGCCGCTGACGAAGACGGATGGTCCCATTTGGCGGTGGTTGGCCAGCGAATGGCCAATCAGGCGCCGGATTTTGATCCCCGCAACTACGGCTACGCGAAGTTGGGCGTCCTGATCGACATGACGCAACTTTTTGATACGGAGGTTCGCAAGTCCGAATCCGGTGCGCTGCAGAAGTACATGCGTGATAAGCGCGCAAAGAAGTCGGTTGAAAGTGCTAGCCCGGCCGGCGCATAAACCAACCAGAGATACAGAGCAGCCGTCCTATGCCGGTAAAAAGTCTCGGTATCGACGCTTTACAGTCTCTTGTGGAGGCGGACGCCAACCTTCCTCAATGGGTTCAGGCCAGATGAGTTCATGGCAATCGACGGCAGAGTTCGTTCAGGTAAGCTGGATTCTCGGATTGGAAATCTTGCAGCGACCGGAGTTGATTCGGCAACTCGCGGACGCTAATCACTCCGTTTTCGTCATCGAAAGCTACCGGACCGACCTTCACTTCGCCTTGCTTATCTCGCCCCACATTATCCCGTACGAAAAACCATGGCGATCCATCAAGACTGGATCGTACTCCCAACCAGCATTCACACCCACAGCGAAAAGATATTCGTCAATTCCGTGGATCATCGGTCCGAAGACCGCATCGACGGAGGCGGGTCTCGTTCTTCCATTCCAGACGGGCGCAACCGGTGTTCCGCTGGCCTCCGATGGGGGGGAGTTCATACGGCAATGGCCCAGGTGAACTCATGGATCCGGTCGCGATGGGGATAAAGCCGGCGGATTTCCTGCTGGGTCCGGTACTTCTGGTAGTTTTCC
>JBGTDH010000834.1:0-3465 GCA_041748435.1 Pirellulales bacterium | reverse complement strand
ACTTCCTCGCGCGCGGCGAGGCCTCGGAACACGCCGGGATGTTCCTCCACGCGCACGGCAAAGCCGGTGGCGGACTGATCGATCAGGCGCGCCGGCACGGAAACGTCGCCCACCCGGAGCGTCGCCTGTTCCTGCTCTCCCAAAACGGGAAGCCTTCGGGATTTACGTCGATCCTCGCGCATTGATCCCGATGTTGCGCATGCCGGTCATCGGCAGCGCAGCGATGAAGATTGGGGGGCGTCGATTCATGTCATAGCAACAGTAGCATGCCAGCGGGCCGCATCCCTGATAAGCAACCCCATGGGTCGGGATTCCGAGCCCCGCTTCGAACGGTTCCTGCCCGCCGATCGATCCTGTCGGTGTCGTCGGTGCAACCGGATGCAACGGCAGTGTGCTAGCAACCCTCCGAATCGTCAGAGCTTGCTCAAGTGAAGCCTCTGCCTACGCCGATACACGGCCGACAGCAGGGCTTCTGCCTTGCAACGAAATCGCCCCTGAAAGCTCGCGGGTAACGCCTTGTCGACTACTGAGATCCGTAAAGCCGCCGTGTTGCTGATGAGCCTGCCGCAGGATGAGGCGGCACAGCTCATGTCGCGCTTGGAACCGAAGCAAGTGGAGGCGGTGTCGATCCACATCGCCAGGCTCGGCTCGGTCAGCGGGGACGAACAAGAAACCGTGATCCATGAATTCGCGGAGGCCTCCCCGACCACGATCGGCGGTTCGGGCGGCATGGATGTGGCCAAGAAGCTGGTCGAAAGAGCACTGGGCAAGAACGCCTCGGGCACGTTGGACAACGTGCGGCAACAGATCGAGGCTCTGCCGTTTGGCTTCCTGCAAAGGGTCGACAGCCAGAATCTGCTGACCTTTATCATTGATGAGCATCCCCAGACCATCGCCCTCATTCTGTCGCACCTGAGGCCTGCTCAGGCCGCCGAGATCATGGCCGGGCTCCCCAGCGACCGGCAGCTGTCGGTCATCCGCCGGATTGCCACGATGGGGCAAACCAATCCGGAAATCATCAAGGAAGTGGAACGGGGGCTGGAGAACCGCATGGCCAGCGTCATGAGCCAGCAGTTCGAGAAAGCCGGCGGCGTGCCCAGCGTGGCGGAGATTCTGAACGTCACCGATCGGGCCACGGAACGCAACCTGCTGGAGAATCTGGCACAAGAAGACCCGGACCTGGTCGAGGAGATCCGCCGGTTGATGTTCGTGTTCGACGATCTGATGAAACTGTCCGACAAAGATATGCAGAACGTGCTCAAGAACGTCGAGACCAGCCAATGGGCCCTGGCCCTGAAGAAGGCCACCGACGATCTCAAGGCCAAGGTCTTCGGCAACCTGTCCTCCCGAGCGGCCGAGATGCTCAAAGAGGAGATGGAATACCTGGGACCGACGAAGCTCTCCGAGGTGGAGCGTGTGCAGCAGCAGATTGTCGATATCGTGCGGCGGCTGGAAGATGCCGGCGAAGTGACGCTGCATTCCGACGACGAGGAAGAAGCCATTATCGTCTAGGCACTACGCTTGCGGATCGGCCAGCGCCGTGAGGGCAATCCCGCTCAGCACCAAGTGCGGGACATACAGCGCGTCGGCCGTGAGCAACCCGGCCACGGCGGGCGCCGCTCCGCCGGTAAGAAAGACTTGCACCTCGGCCCCGGCGTCCGCCGTCAGCCGGGCAATGAGCTCGCGGACGCCACCGACCGCGCCCCAATACAAACCCGATTGCAGCGCATCGGTGGTCGATTTGCCCAGCGCCGGTGGTGGCTCGCGCAGCACGCGCATATCGAGCAGCGGCAGCAGATCGGTAAACTCATACAGCGCGCGGGCCGACATGCCGATGCCCGGCAAAATGGCCCCGCCCAGGAACGCCCCCTGCCGATTGACCAGATCGACCGTGATGGCCGTACCCAGGTCCACCACAATAGCCGCTCGCGCCGGTTCGCGAAGTCGGTTGGCGGCCACCGCGCCGATCAACCGATCGATGCCCACCATGTCGGGCCGCGGCAGCGCGACAGAGAGCGGCAAGTCTCCCGAGGCCAGCAGCGTGATGCGCAAGTCCGTTTGCCGCTGGCGGAGCCAATCCACTAACAGCGTGGCATGCGGCCGATTGACGCTGGCGATCCACCAGGCGGCCTGCGCCACCGTCCACGGTCCCAGCCACGCCGCCACGCGATCCAAGGCATCCTTTTCGGGGTCGAAATCCAGCACCCGGTTGGGGGCCGGCAGTTCCCCTTCCCCGGCCGCTTCGTAAAGTCCGAACTTCAGCCGCGAATTGCCGATATCCACCGCCACAAAGGGATACTTGCCGCTCATCGCAGGTTGCGCTGGGAAGGTTGGGTGTTGCATCCTCAAGATAATACAAGGCTTACCCCAAGGAAACCGCTCCGCCTTTGCCCGTTCTGTTGTGCCGTAGGACGGTGCGGGATCGCCAGCATTTCTTCTCTAGTCCTTACCACGGGACATCCCAGACTCTCAAATCGGCGGCTCTGCTCTAACGCTTGCAACTTACGGCGGGGTTGTGTCGAAAAAAACGATAGTTCCGTACCTCCCGCGCACCGGCATAAGGCCAAGGCGATGAATCCGACACCGAAGATCGCCGGATGCTTAGTAATCGTCGCCGCCACAATGGTTGGCTGCCTGGGTTGCGAGACATCGAAGCAACAACAAGTACCTGCGCCCCTCTCACTAGCGCAAACGCCGAAGAGTCAAGCTGCGCCCGACCGGGCTTGGCCAACTTCGCCGAATGTGCAGGTGGTGTCGCATCGAAAGCAGGATGAAACTCTCCAGGAGCGCCGCGAACCGGAGGAGCTTGCAGCACCGCAACCCCAGGCCGAGGAGACGTTGCTTGATCTGGAAGCCTGGGCGATGGCGAATAATCCCACCCTGCGGCGTATGCAGCAGGAAGCAGCAGCCGAATGGGCTAAAGCGGGATATGTCAGCAAACTTCCAGACCCGACGGTTTCCTCCCTGTTTTTCATCCCGCCGATGAACTTCGAGCCAGATCGACAGTTGGCAGAAATTCAGGTCATGCAGATGATCCCGTGGCTCGGCCGGCTCAAAGCGGAAGCTCAACGAGCGCACCTGGAGGCGCTCGTGGCCGAGACTCAGTATCAGGCGGAACGGTTGCGTGTTGTCGGGGACCTGCGTGCAACCTGGTTCAAGCTCTATGTGCTTGGGAAACAGACTGAGACGACGAAAGCGGACCAGGCGCAACTCGAATCGCTCATCACAACCGCCAACGCACGCGTCAGGACTGGCGACGCTCAACCTGGCGACGTACTCATGGCAACGTTGGAATTCAGCAGCCTTCAGGAGCAATTCCTCACTTATCGCCAGCAAGTCGCGGCATCGACCGCGGAGCTTAATCGCCTCGTCGGTCGCGAGGCCAGCGTGCCCCTTGTGCTGCCGACGAAGATTGACGCCGAGTTGCCCCCGTGGAATCACGAACTGCTGCGGCAAATCGCGATG
>JBGTDH010000833.1:0-7415 GCA_041748435.1 Pirellulales bacterium | reverse complement strand
ATTCATGAAACTCGCTCGATGCTAGAACAGGTACAACAGCGGAAACAGGAAGATCCACACCAGATCGACAAAATGCCAGTACAGCCCGATGTTCTCGATGGTGCCGGCTGCGGCCACACCCAACTTCATGGGCAATAGGAGGGCGAACACAATCAGGCCCACCACGACGTGGATGGCGTGAAAGCCGGTCAGCGTGAAATAGGTGCTGGCCCACATATTGCCGCCGGGGATCACGATCGGCAGCTTCAACCAGGGATAGGCATCGTTGTAGCCGTGCGCAGGCGCGCCGCCGGGGGCCGCGGCATGCTCCAGATGCACGGTCTCTCCGTGAGCTTCCTTGTAGCGTCCCGGCGGCAGCGGCATAACCTCCGCCGCCAGGAGGGCGATGTTGAAGTCCGGATCGGCCGCCTTGGCAAACAACTCGTTGACGATCTGCAACTGGCTCTGCTCCTCCGACGTGAGCTCCTCCGGCTTCCTCGTCGTCAGCGGCGCGCGAAGCTCCTGCAACCGCTGGCGAACCGCGGAGGCATAGTACAAATCGGGACGCTCGTGGATCAGACTTCGCGGCGCTCGCGGATAGATGCCGTGCGCGAACTTGGCGTTGTACTCGTACGCTTTGACGCCCAGGAACACGCACCCCAACAGGAACGTCAGCGCCATCCAGCCCTTGGCCTCGCCGGTCTTGTTGCTCTTGGCGGCCTCCAAGGACAGCACCACGGTCACACTGGAGCAGATGAGCACAAACGTGTTGAACGCGCCGATCGGCTCGCTGAGATGCACCTCATGCGGAATGGGCCACGTGGCCGCTCCGAAGCGAATCACGATGTACACGCCAATCAGCGCGGCGAAGAACATGATCTCCGTCGACAGGAACAGCCAGATAATCAGCTTGCCGTTGGTGAGCGGCAACGCCGGCTGATACTGCAGCTTGATTGGGGCGTGCCCGTGCTCGGCATGTCCGGTCGAATGCTCCGCCACTGCGTGTGAATTCACGGTCTTCCTCGTTACGTGACCTGTGCCAACATCAACAGAAACCACAACCCCGGCAAATATACCAGCGAAGCCCGCAACAAGCTGCGGGCACTCGATTCATCCAAGCGTTGAGCGAACCGCAGCGCGATGAAAAACTGCGCCAGCCCCAATCCCAGCGCCCCCACGAGATAGACCGCGCCTCCCAAATGCATGGCCGATGGCAACAGGCTGACGGGCAACAGGGCCAGCGCCGCCAACACGGCCTGCACGCCCGCGCGGCGGCCCGTGGGATCGACGACCGTGAGCATCTGCAAGCCCGCAGCCGCGTAATCTCGACGATACAGCCAAGCGATGGCCATGAAGTGCGGGAACTGCCACAGGTAGACGATCAAGAACAGCGTGGCGGCTTCCAGACCCAGCGGCGCCCCGGTGGCGGCCACTCCCATGAGCACCGGGAGGGCGCCGGCAACTGCGCCGATCGTCGTATTGGCCGTCGTGCGACTCTTCAGCGGCGTGTAAACCCACACGTAGAGCAGCCACGTGGCCAACCCCAGCATCGCGGTGGGCACATTCACGAACCAGATGAGATAGAGCAGGCCCAGCAGAATCGTCGCGATGCCAAAGGCCAGCACTTCACCGCTGGTGAGGCGTCCGGCTGGGAGTGGACGCTCGAGCGTGCGGGGCATCAAGGCATCCGTACGGCGCTCCAGCCATTGATTGAGAGCACTGGCGCTGGCGGCCACCAACGTTGTGCCGATCAAGGCATGCACCAGCAGCATTGCGTCCCACGCGCCCCAACGAGCCACGTACGCGGAGATGGCCACGGTCACCAACACCAGCACACTGATGCGCGGCTTGGTAAGCTCGACATAATCGGCCAAGCGGGCCAGCGCTCCGGCGCGGCGTTCGACGTACTCGAGCGTGGAGGTGCTCATCGCGCGGCCTCCAACGCCAAGGACGCAGCCATCGCCGGCTTGGAAGAAAGCGATGCGACGCGCAAACCTCGCAACGAGCCTACGACGGTCACCGCCAGAATCGACGATCCCAGCGCTACGTGCGCCGTAGTGACCAGCACCTGCGGCAAGCTCTCCGTGGTATTCACGTGGCTCTGGGCGAACGCCAGGGATGCAAACCAGGAAGGCCAGCCGTATTTCATGATCCAGGTGCTGGACCCCAACACCAGCTGCAGCGAAACAAGCGTGGTCAGCACATAAGCCGGCCGCCGCACCAACGGCTGATCTGCAAAGGGACGTGACCTCCGCAACAACAGGATGGCATGCACCACCAACGCACCCGCGACAAACAAATGAAACAGAACGACGAGGCGAAACTGATTCGGATCTCCCACGGGATCGCGATGCCGTAACTGTGCGCCCAGAATCAATTGCAGGTAGGCGACGCCGGCGGTGGCAATGGCCAGCCGCCCAAAGCGAGCGGCGGCCGCACCCTCGGCATGTCGCGAAGTCTCACGCCACCAGCGTGAGGTAACCACCGCCATCGCGGCACAGTAGGCGAAGAAGGCTGGGCCAAAACAGGCGTGGATCATAGCCACGATGCGGCTATCGAGCAGAACCCGCTGCCCGCCGAGCACACCTTGAAACACCACCGCGGCCAGCGCCGCCAGAGTTGCTCCGCGCATCCAGGTGCGGGAATCTTTGAGCCACACCACCGCCACGAAGGCCAGCGTGATCAGTCCCACCAGCGCGCCCAGCAACCGATGGCCATGCTCGATGAACAAATCCCACGGCCCGGCGATCCAGGTCTGCCACGGGTACAAGAACAGATTAAATCCGTACGTGCTCGGCCAATCGGGTACGGCCATCCCGGCATCGTACGTTGTGACCAGCCCCCCCACCCAAATCAGCGGAAACGTGGCGCAGACCATCAGCCGTGCCAGCCGATGCGGCCAAACGGAGGTGGATTGGTGGTCTTGCATCTTCAGGTGATGGGTGGCTGGTGTCCTGGGTCGGGCAATGGCGCGATACCCTCCGGCGGCGGTTGGGTTTGCGGGTAGTAGTCTTGATCGACCTCGGGAGAGCCGTACTCATAAGGGCCGCGATACACGATGGGCTGGAAATCGAAGTTGCCGTGGCCCGGCGGGCTGGGGGCAGTCCATTCCAGGCTGTTGGCCTTCCAGGGATTGCGCCCCACCACCGGACCATTGAAGATGCTGTACAAAAAGTTGAAAGCAAAGATCAACTGCGAGGCGCCCATGCCCAACGCGCAGATCGTCATGAACTGGTTCAGCGGCTGCATGTGGGCGAACGTCTCGTAGTGATAAGGATCTGCCAGCCGCCGCGGGAAGCCGCCGGCGCCCAGAATGTGCATCGTGAAGAACGTGCCATTGAAGAAAATGAACGACAGGAAGAAATGAAGCTTCCCCAGCGTCTCGTTCATCATTCGCCCGAACATCTTGGGGAACCAGAAGTAGATGCCGCCGAAGATGGCGAAGGCCGAGCCGCCGAAGAGCACATAATGAATGTGCCCCACGATAAAATACGTGTCGTGGATGAAGATATCGACCGGCGTGGCGGCCATGAAGATGCCCGACAGCCCCCCGATGATGAACATCGACACGAAGGACAAGGCAAACAGCATGGGCGTAGTGAACTCGATCCGTCCGCCCCACACGGTGCCCAGCCAGTTGAAGGTCTTAATGGCGCTGGGCAGGGCGATCATCATGGTCGAGACCATAAACGTCATGCCCAGGGCCGGATTCATGCCGGACATGAACATGTGGTGCCCCCACACGATGAACCCCAGTCCCGCGATGCCGGCGATCGAATACACCATCGGCTTGTAACCAAACAGCGGCTTGCGGGCAAACGTCGAGATAATATCGGAGACCATGCCCATCGCGGGCAGGATCATGATGTACACGGCCGGATGGCTGTAGAACCAGAACAGGTGTTGCCACAACAAGGGCTGGCCGCCGCCGGAGAGCGGGATGGCATTGTTGACGATCAGTCCTTCCGGCACAAAGAAGCCCGTCTTGATCACGCGATCCATCAACTGCATCACCAACGCGGCGGTGAGCACCGGCAGCGCGAATGCTTGCAGCACCGCGGTGATGAACATGGCCCAGATGGTCATCGGCAAACGGAACATCGTCATGCCGGGGGCCCGCATCTGAATGATGGTGGTCATGTAATTGACCGAGCCCATCATGGAGGAGACCCCCACAAAGATCAGCCCCAGGAGCCACAGCGATTGGCCGTTCATGCTTCCCGGCGCAGCCTCAGGGACGCTGGACAGCGGCGGATAACCGGTCCAGCCTCCTGCCGACGCGCCGCCTGGCACAAAGAAGCTCAGAATCATGCACACAAACGCCGGCCACATCACCCAGTAGCTGAGCATGTTGAGCGTCGGGAACGCCATGTCGTCGGCCCCGATCATCAACGGGATCAGGAAGTTGCCAAACGCGCCGGCCAGAATCGGGATAATCACGAAGAAGATCATGATCGAGGCATGCATCGTCACCAGCATGGTGTAGAACTCGGGGGAGATCTGCCCGCCTTCGCCCGAGAACAGCATCCGGCCAACGATGGGCATGTCGCTCCATGGCCAAGCCAGTTGCCAGCGCACCGCCAGGGCCAGCAAGCCGCCGACGACAAACCACAGCAGCGTGGAGAACAGAAATTGGATTCCGATCACCTTGTGATCCAGGGAAAACACATACGTACGCAGGAACCCGGCCGAATGGCCATGGTCGGCATGCTCGTGCTCCCAGGCGGGGGTGCGGTCTACGGTGGTCGTACTCATTGGGCAGCCTCTCCGGGGCTGACGGCCGGCTCATCGACGGCCTCTTGCTCTTGATACGTGCGCTGCAGCCAGTCCTGGAAGTCGGCCTTCGATTGGACGGTCAGACGCCCCTTCATTTTGTAGTGTCCCCACCCGCACAATTCGGCACACACCAGATCGAACGTCCCCGTATCGGTGGCGCGAAACCACATGGGAATCACATGCCCCGGCACGGCGTCCTGCTTGATCCGCAGGTTGGGGAGAAAAAAGCTGTGCAACACATCCATGCTCTTGAGATTGACCATCACGTCGGTATCGACCGGGATGTGCAGGTCGTTCACCTCATGCACGTCGTCCTTCGTGCCGATCACGCCGTCCTCGCCCGGATAGCGCAAACGCCACTCGAATTGGCGGGCCGTCACTTCCACGGTGGGCGGGATGTCCGGCTTGCGCATCTTCACCGCCGCCCAGGCATTCATCTGATAGATGGCAATGAACAACAGCGTGGCGGCCGGCACAATGGTCCACACCACTTCCAGGTTGTGGCTGCCGTGCGTGAATTTCACCGGATCGCGGTTGGCCGCTTTGTCGTAACGCCACAGAAACCAGAACAGCGCGCCCTCCGTGATGATGAACACCACGCCGGTGAGAATCAGGCAGAAGTAATACAAATGATCGATTTGATGCCCATGCTCGGAGATGTCCCGCGGCAGATCCATGCCGTAATCGGCGCTGACCCAGAACACGGCCACGCCCAGAATGGGCACCAGCAGAAACAACAGACTCCACAATTTTCCCACGATTTTTTATCTCCACGCTCGCGTCGATCCGCGGAAACCGCTAGCGGTTAGTTTGACTGCAGGTGCGCTGTATGCGGATGTGCATGCGGTTCCGCTTGATGACTAGCTTCGTCATAAGGCAGCGAACGCACGTAATCCACCAGGTTCCATATCTCTTCGTTCGACAACCCCGCTGGCTTGGCCGGCGTAGCCCCCGCGGCGGGCATCTTGGCGCCTTTGATGCCCGCGTACATGCGGCGATACAAATCCAACGGTCGGCGTCCGCCGCGATAAATTCCCATCCGCAAGTTACGTGGTTTCAACTCCTGCAGCGGCAGCGAGAACAACTCCGCCACGATCTCCGGGTTGTCGGGGTTGGTTTGCACCAGCTTGAACTTGGGCTCGTTCCAATCGTCGAACACGCGCTCGCCGCCGTCCCCCAGACCCGTCGGCCCGTGGCAGTTGATGCATTGGCCGCGCTTCGTATCCGCGAACAGCTTGCGGCCAGCCGCCACCGACTGCGGCGTGGGCGTATCGATGGGGCCGATGCTCTCCGGCCGCGCCGGGGGATGCACAATCTGCGACTCGGCCTTGTTCCACATGGCCACAATGCCGCCCAGCACGTCCTCGCCTACAATCATGTCTCGCGTCAATTGCCCTTCTTGCCCTTCGTTGATCACAAGGTTGGCCAACAACTGCTCCGTTTCTCCCCGCAGCGACAGATACTTTACGTACTCCACCAGCGACTCGACCTCGTCATCCGGCAAGAGCGCGAAACTGGGCATGGCCGTGCCGGCAATGCCGTGCAGCAGCGTGCGCTTGAGATCATCATGCGTGGCCTTAGCGCCATCCCCGGTCGAGGTGAACTTGAACACCCCCTTGCGATAATCGCGAGGGAAAGGATTTAAGAATGCCGCCGTGGGGCCCAGCCCATCGCCCGAGACGCCGTGACAGTGGGCACAATGCTGGCGATAGAGACCATGACGCAGCCCCGACTGGTCGCTCATCGAAGGACCAGCGGAAAGCTGCAATTTCTTAAGATCCAGACCCGTCTCGGGAAACACGTAGGGCTCATCGGGCGTGCCGAAGGCGGCGGTCAGGGCATCGACGAGGGTCTGCTGTTGCGCACGAGTGACAGTTCCGCGCTCGCGCCCCTCCATGTTCAAACGAAAACGGACCGAGTCCTGACTGCCGCAGCCGGCCAGTGTCACAAGAGTTAGTCCGACAACGAACATTCCGTATTTCATCATGTCGTATTCTGTCGCAGTTATTGCAACGCAGTTGGCGCCACCGGAATCGGTCCCAGGTCCTGCACGCCGTCTTTGGGAATAGTCACCGTGAAGCGGCCCTGCGACCACTCGCTCTTGGCGGCCAGCTTGGGTTGCCGCTCGTGCCAGACCTGAAACTCAACCGGCTCCCCCGCCGGAAGGTTGGCAATCTCGAACGATCCGTCGGCCTTCGTCACGGCCACGTACGTGTCTTTTCGCGGCATCATGTACGCTTTCATCCAGGAATGGATGGTGCAAGACACCGGTACGGGCTCGCTCTGCACACGGCCGAACGTGTACTGCAACTGGCTGCCGCCGGGCAACAGGTTGTTGCTCGACACGTCGCCTTGCGGACTAAGGTTCGTGTTGTGACCCACGGGATCGCTGTTCTTGATGGTGACCGGCACGCCCGTGACTACCGGAAGCACGTGACTGGTGAAGACACATTCCTTCTGATCAAACACCTGCTCGCCAGCCGGCTGCTTGGCATCGTCATGCACGCGAGACGCCTTGCGGGCAAAGACAACAATGTTCTTAATGCCTTTGGTATCGGGATCGACGACCAGGGTCTCGTCGCGAATCGGGTGCAAATCGCACACTTGCCCGTCCTTACCGCCGGTGGACAAGAACTTGGGCGCGGGCGCATCGCCACCGA
>JBGTDH010000832.1:0-2661 GCA_041748435.1 Pirellulales bacterium | reverse complement strand
CGCAAGCGAGGGATGTTCGGCGTTCTATTTTCCGCGAATCGAGCATCCTCGCCGGCGCTTTCCTTAACTCTTGTGCGACCGCCGAACTTTCCAGTACCGCCACGCCGAACATCCCTCGCTTGCGCGTCGGGCTACGCTGCGAGAAGCCGATTCGAGGAAGCATGAATAATCCGGGCTAGCGCGAGAGCGTTACCGCAGCGAGATCAGCCGATAACGGCGCAGCGCGCCGTCGGTGTCACGAAATTCGTAATCGGCAAGCTCGAGCCAGGCACGCGGATCTTCGGCGCGGGCGGCGGTTACGAGCTTGGAAAGCCGGCTGTTGTAACGGATACCCGAACCCGTGGCTTCCGCCAACAGCACATGCGAGAAGCCCCACGTTCGCAGCCGCTCCCCCAGGTGCGCGGGATGCTCTAAGTCGCGGTCGTATTGGGTCACGCGGCGGAAGACGGCCTCGCGCGTTACCGGTGCATCGAAATAGAACGTGCGATAGTCCTGGCTGAGAATCTGCTCCCCCGGCTGCCGTAACCGATTGGCCACCAATGCCGCCGAATACGTCGGCTCGTGCTCTAATAAGTAGTCGTCTCGCGTCTGCAAACCGAGCGATACTTCCAACCGCGACCACGTGCGATTCGCGGCGGTCGCGGCCCCGAGTGCGGCCACTCCGGCGAACACGCAGCAGGCGGTCCAGCGCGGCAGCGTGGGAAATCGCCGCAGCTCCATCCAGAACCAGACCGTGGCCGCGGCCAACAGCGGCGCGATCGGATACAAGAATCGAATGTTCTGTCGCAGGGCATACCAGAGCAGCGTGTAGCAGGCGGCGATTGTGAGCAGTAGCCCCAAGCCGTGCAAGCGCCGCACCACGAGCAGTCCCGGCAAGACGAGCAGGAACAGGGGACCCAGTTGATGCCCACGGCCGCCGAAGCGTTCGCTGTGCATGGTGAGCTCCCAGGGCACACTGGCCAGCGAGACCGCATCCCAGCCGAGCGGCGTTTTGCGTTTGGGCAGCACCTCGGGGGCGGCATCGCCCAGATGCTGACTGAAAAACGGGTAGACCGGATTTCCGCGATGCCACGCGGCCCGCACATACCAGGGTCCGGCGATGCTCGCGGCAAGCACGATCATCACCGCGGCAGATTGCAGATGCCACGTGCGCCGCGCGCGTTGCCGCACAAGCATCACCAGCCATGCAACGCTCATTGCACAGGCAAACAAGAGTGCGGTGTACTTGATGGACATTGCCGCGCCCAGGAACATGCCCGCCAGCAGCACCCAGCGGCGGTTCTCCTCGTCCGACAGGGATCGCAGCCAGGCGGCCACAGCCAGCGTCGTGAAAGCGGCCAGCGCGGCGTCATTCAAGGCCGCCGCCATCTGATTACCGATGCCGGGAAGCAACAGCACCACGCCGCCGGCCAGCCAACCCCAGCCGCGGCCCAGAATCACTTCGGCCACCAACACGGCGGCCGCGGCCAGCAACAATCCCAGAGCCGCATGCACGAGTTGAGCCGCCACCGCGCCATCCAGAACCATTGCCCACAAGTACCACAGTTCGACCAGCAACGGTAATGTGGCATTGTCGTTAAAGTCGGGGCAATACAGAGCGTGCCGCTCCAGGAACAGCTTGGGGAGCTCCAGGTGATAGCACAGGGCATCGCCATCGGTGGCGGGCGCCAGCGCGCCCAGCAACGCAGCCGCCACAGTTGCCGCGCAGAGCAGGCCCATGCCGGCCAGCAGCCAGAGGGGTGGACGAATGCCAAACGCATCGTTTGCGCCGGCGTCTCGCTCGAGCCATGCCAGCCGCACTTCGTGCAGTGCCCAGAACGCGGCGGTAAGCGTGAGCACGCCTATCAAGGGGCGATAGAGCCATCCCACCAGCCCCAGGGTCAGCAGCACGATGCCGGCCAGCACAAAGCCGATCGCCACGCTCCACACGCTTCCGGCAAACAGGTCTCGCTCTTCGCAGCGCAATCTGCGCACCACGGGCCGCCCCAACCCATAGGCGGCCAGCACAATTACACAGAGCGTCAACAAAGAGGTCAGGGAATCGAACATGAATCGGTCTCAGCTTTTCCAGATGCCCAGCGTGATGGCCACATACGCCAGCGATGTTGCCACAAGCCAGGCCACGAGCAGCCACGCCTGCCAGGCGGGAATGGCCGGAATCTGCGATGCCGAGGGTTGTTTCGCCGGCAGCAACTCAGCCGCTGCGGCGCGGCCCACGGCGCTCAGCAAGGGAAAGGCGTCTCTCTCAACCTGCGGCTCCTTCGCGACGGCAATCATAGGGTTACTCCTTCTAAGGCAGACTTCGCGACCGATTCGTTGAGAAATGCGAGTGCGGCCCGCGTTACCGTCGCCGCGCTCAGTCCTTGCATGCACGGATGATCGGACAACGGACAGCGATGGCGATGACAGGGGGAACACGCCGTCTCCTGTCGCAACACGCGCACGCACGCCCCCCAAGGACGCCATTGCTCGGCGCGGTTCGTGCCGCTGAACAGCACGATCGCTGGCGTTTCCACGGCGGCCGCCAGGTGCGCCGGTCCCGAGTCGGCGCCGATAAGCAGATCGGCGCGTGCAATAGTTGCCGTGAGTTCGGCCAACGAAAGCCGCCCGCACAAGTTCCGCACGCCGGGAAGATCGCCGATCGCCTGGCCGTCTGCGGCC
>JBGTDH010000831.1:0-4853 GCA_041748435.1 Pirellulales bacterium | reverse complement strand
CCAACTGATTCCCAACTCCCTTGAACCCCTAACTCGACCCGCCACTCGCCCCCGGTGCGCAGGCACCACGACGGGGGCCTGGGGGGAAACCCGTCACTCCGCCCCCTTGGCAAAGAAAATCAACACGCCGGCAAGCGAGGGGCCGCGCACAATCCGGTAGTCCCTCGCTTGCGCGTCGGGCTAGTATTAGGCACTCTTGGTGAAATCTCCGGTGGCCGGATGGCCGGATTCGAAAGGAGTCGAATCATGCGTTGCGTTCGTTCTCTGGTTGCCGCCCTGGGCGTTAGCGCCCTCTGCTGCGGTTGCGAGATGGTTTCCAAGGAGCAGTTCTCGGCCTTGGAATCGCAGAATCGCGTGCTCTCCGAGCAGAACCGCGCGATGATCTCCGAGATGCAGAACGTGCGCTCCCATGCCCGCCAGGTGGAAGACAAGCTCGTGCAAACGGAGCAGTTGTTCGCGCAGGTGGAAGCGCAGTCGGGCCTCGATCGTCGCCGGCTCGTGAGTTATCGCAACGAGCGGGATGTGCTCGACCAGCAATTCCAAGGCGCGGTCCAAGGCAACCGCTTGCCGCCGGGAGTGAGCGGCCGTTTGTCCGATCTGGCCCGCCGCTACCGGAGCCTGAATTTTGATCCGGTGACGGGCCTGAGCAAGCTGGACACCGATGTGTTGTTCGAAGAAGGAGACTCGCAACTAACAGGCGAGAGCCAGAAGATGCT
This sequence comes from Pirellulales bacterium, assembly GCA_041748435.1. Lineage (GTDB taxonomy): Bacteria > Planctomycetota > Planctomycetia > Pirellulales > JBGTDH01 > JBGTDH01. The sequence goes on along the minus strand of JBGTDH010000831.1, from coordinate 4,137 downwards.
CCGCGAGTTCGCCCGCATCTTCCAGGCGCCCGAAGCCAGCCAGTTGAAGGTAATGGTGGTCGGCCATACAGACAGCATGCAGATTGCGCGTCGTCCGGTGCGCGAGGTGCATCCGGATAACTGGCGGCTCAGCACGGCCCGCGCCTTGGCCGTGTGCGATTTTCTGCGCCAGCAAGGATTGCCCGAAGACAAGATGGGCTTGTCCGCGGTTGCCCAGCATCAGCCGCTCACGCCCAACGCCACCGCCGCCGATCGCCAGCGCAATCGCCGCGTGGAGATCTTCGTCACCGGTCCGGAGACCCCCATCGTCGGCTGGACGGAGACCATTCCCAGTCTGTATTGATGCTTACTTAGGTCCCCAAAACTGGAAGTCCTCCCGGCCCCCCCTGGACGTGATCCCCCCAGATCCATTCTCCATGTCCGCAAGGGCTTGCCGCTCAGAGTGCGGTGTGTTCAATTTTGCGTTTCATTTCATTTCATCATTTCACTGCCACACGACGCCGTGGCCTTACCGCGGCACGCGGTCATTCTTTTCCCATTTACCCCTGTGCGCCCAAACGCACTCGTCCGCCTGGCCCCAGGATCAGAAAACACTGGCCCCCTGTCCGCTCACGAGAGACTGGCAGATAAGCTACCCGCGGAGGCGAAGGTCATATCATTCGCTCCCCTACCCCACTCTTGATATGACTTCCCCACAAATTAGTGGTTTTTGATACGTCTTTATTGGTCTTCTTCGGCGGGCCCGCCTTACCCAATCAATGGGTGGCCCATTCTTGCACATCTGCACTAAGATGCTCGGCGGGGCGATGGTCAACGCCGCTCGGGGCGGATCATCAACGTTGGCTCGATCTCCGGACTCGTGGCGGGCAAGCAGATGCGCGGCCGCGCTTATGAAGCGTCCAAAGCCGGCCTGATTATGTTCACCAAGGCCGTGGCCGCCGAGTGGGCGCCCTTCGGCGTGACGGTCAACGCCATTGCTCCCGGCACGTTCCTCACCGACGCCAACAACCGCTGGTTCGGCCAGCTCAACGAATTGAAAGGCCAGCTCGAAAGCACCATCCCCATGGGCCGCCTCGGCGAACCCAGCGAGATTGCCGGCCTGGCCTTGTACCTCGCCAGCGACGCCTCCAGCTACATGACCGGCGCCTGCCTCGTCATCGACGGCGGCCGCACTTTGTGGTAGGCGTCGCTCTACTTGTCCATAACTGCTGCCCGACCCATGGGTTGAGCAGGATTGCGGCGTCGCAAGATCGTATCATTCGGTCCTCCGACACCACGCCGAACAATCACAGAATGAATAGTCTGGGAAATCTGGGATGCGCAGCTGTATCCAACTTTACGTCTTAATCAGACCCAGTCATTGCTTACCCTGGCCTCCGATCGCATTCGCTCTGTTATCGACCTCCTTTGCCTCCGTTAGCCGACCTGATTTGGTGAGAACGTCGGCCAGTAAGAGGAGGACCTCCCTTACCAAAGGATGCTGACCGCCGAACGTCCGTTCGCGCGCTTCGAGACCCTCCCTTAGCCAGACCTCGGCAGTAGCGAAGCGCGACGCGCCAACAAGCGTTCTGGCCATCAAAACCTTCGCGGTCGCAGTTTCTGGATGTTTCGGCCCAAGTGTACGCGAGAAAACCTCGATCGTTTCCTTCAATTCCCTCTCGGCGCGTTCCCATTCCTTGTTTTGGAGTGCTACTTCGGCAGACACACACAGGCAATGCCCACGATTGAAGTGGTCTGCCCCAAAGCAAGCCAAATACACTTGTGTCGCCTCCGTCACCGCATCTTGTGCAGATTGAATCGCGCCCCGGCGCGCGCGGGCGCTCGCCACCGCCAAGAGCGCGCGGGCATGGTGAGGATGCTGCGAGCGGCCGGAATTGCGGTTTGCCTCAATCGCTAGGTCGAGATCAATCTCCGCCTCTTTCCAGCGACCGAGTTCCTGATAGCACACGGCTCGTTCTACCCGCACATCCCGGAATTCATGGGACTTCTCCCCAAATGACATCCGAGTAAGCTCGAATCCTTCCTCATAACTTTGCTCCGCGGCTGATGCGGATTCATGCTTAAGCATCGCTCGGGCGTAATACAACTTCGCTATACAAAAGGAAGAGTGTTGTGCTCCAACACTTCTCTGAAGCAATTCCATGGCTCGCTGTGCTGCACTCAGCGATTCCCCGTAGTGGCCGGCAGTATACCCCACCTGAGATGTCGCGATATAAAAAGGAACTTCTTTATACGGATCGCGGAGACGGGCAACTGTCGGTTGGGCCAATTTCAAAACGGCTTTCGCCGCATTGATGCTCCCCTTGGCATTGTACACCAAGCTCAAAGAGCAAAGATCATTCAGACGATCCTCGGGATGATCAGCGACTGTCACCGCGAGGTTGCGTTGCAATAGCGCCTCGGCAGCGTCGAAACGACGCAGCTCCCGATAGAATGACGCGAATCGCCCCCGCAATTGGCAGGTGCTTCGGTCGGCCGGCCCGACGGTCTGGGAATAGACGTTTAACGCCTTGGAGAAACTCTCCTCCGCGGCGGGAAAGTCCTCCAGTCGCCGATAGACGAGCGCGAGCGTCCCATGACCGTTGGCCGAAGAAGGATGATGCGGTCCCTGAGTGCGAAGCGCGATCTGTTGCGACCTTAACATATATTTTAGCGCTTCGCGAGCATCCCCAATTTCCAGTTCACACCGGGCCAGGTGCGAAAGCGCGACTCCGTAGGGACGTGACTCCGTTGCCCCGAGTGTCTCCAGCGTTTCTGCCGCCGCCTTGGCATCCTTCGTTGCGAGTCGAAAAGATCCCGCCCGAAAGTGTATGAGCGCCGCGGCAAGGTGCTCTCTTGCATCGAGGAACTGACGCCGCTCCGTGCTGCCAAGCCCCTCCAACCAAACAAGCTCCTGCAGGGCGAGCTTGGCCTCTCGTGTCACCCAGTGGTCCGCGCCATATTCGCTCGCCAGCGTGTCGATGAGCTCCGTTCTTGCGCGATGCGCTGCTACGAAATCCAGCCGAGCCTCCGCGGCGTTGCATAACTCAATGAGCCGATCGATCTGCTGGCTTGATCCGGGCTCCATGCCAAGCGCGAGTGCAGAAGCCATGTACGCAATGATCATCTGGAATGCGGCAATGCGCTTCACTTACTCCTCCTTGCCTAAGCGGGATCAAGTGCTGGCTATCTCTCGAACTCAAACTTGGTGCCAAAGCCCTCGACCTCAAACTTATGATCCTTGATGAGTTTGCCCCAGTTGATCTCTGGAGTACCGGGCTTAATCTTCAGATAGATGTCATCGCCGACTTCTTTGCCTTCACCGAATATTCCTGGAAATGGACTCGGCTTCTTCGGGATAGGCAGGCCAGTGAAGAGATCGAGGTCTTCAACGCCGTCTATGTCAAACAGGGCGCCGTCGATGAGTAACATCATGCTGTCTGTCGCCGCCACTGTGAGCCGGATTGGGCGCAGTGGAGGTGGCGGATAAGCAACGAGGATAATGGGTGGTAGGTCAAGCGGATCTCCACCATCACTAAAGATCACGTCCGGGTCAAAGAACGGGGGTGCCATTCCTGACGGGTCGGTGAAATTCACCGGCGAGTTGCTCACGTACCGATTGACGTTCGTGTCCCCGGCCCAGAAGCCGATGGGATCTTCGCTGATGAAGCGGCCGGGGGCGGCGTCGTAGTAACGGGCGCGGTAGAAGTTGAGGAGGGATTCTTCGTCGGTTTCTCTGCCGGTGTAGCCAAAGGCGAAGTTGACGGAGGTGGCCGTTTCGGAGGTTATTGCGCCGAAGGCGTCGTAGGTGATGTGGTTGACGACGCTGCCGCTGTTGTTGACGAGATCGCGCGTCGATTCTTGATTGTCGGGAAGGGGCCAGAGTGTGTCGCCCTCGCTGCCGCCAGAGCCGATGGTCAGGCCGTTGACGAATTGCTCGTCGCTATAGACCTGGTCGATGATCTGGGGGTTGTGCGCGAAGCGGTTGGTTAACTTGTCCTGTCCGTTGAAGACGAGCGCGATGTGCTGGCCGTCGTGGATGTGCTGCACGATCGTGGCCGCGCCAGAGCCGGCGCCGTCGAGGTCGATCGATTTCTCGATGCGGCGGTCGAACACGTCGTACAGGGGTTGAATGTCCCGCGTGATCGTGCCGGCGTT
>JBGTDH010000830.1:0-3942 GCA_041748435.1 Pirellulales bacterium | reverse complement strand
GATCGGCGGCCAGATCGCTGGCTGTCGCGTAGCGATCTCCCGGCCTCAGCGCCATCGCTTGAAGGCAGATTGCTTCCAGCGGTGCGGGAATGTCTCGCAGCACCTGCCGGGGATGCGGAAACTGCCCTCGCCGTACGCGCTGGATCGTCTCCGTCAGATTCGCCCCTGCAAACGGCGCCTGACCCGTGAGCAATGCGTAGAGCGTAGCGCCCAGGCTATAGATATCGCTGGCCGGACTCACCAGATCCGTTCGACCGGCCGCTTGCTCGGGACTCATGAACTGCGGAGTGCCGAGCATGGCCCCCATCTGCGTTTCTGCCGCCGAGGAATTCGCCGAGAGCCTCAACGGTCCGGTATCCAAATCGGCTGCCGGAACCGAGACGGAGAGTTCATGGGAATCAACGTCTGCCAGGGAAGTGGATGTGCCATTCTGCCGCCAGACTTTAGCCAACCCCCAATCGACGACCAGTGTCTCGCCAAAGCGGCCGAGCATGATGTTGTCCGGCTTGATATCGCGATGCAGCACGTTGCGGCTATGCGCGTAGGCCACGGCGTTGCAGGCATCGAGAAACGGTTTAAGCAGCTTGCGCAACCCCAGCGTGCGGTCCACACCTTTGCTCTCGGCACATTCGAGGTGATAACGCACGATGGCGGAACGCAGGCTCTCTCCATTGATCAGCCGCATGGCGTAGAACAGCCGGCCGTCCGGATAGGCCCCCAGGCCATAGACGGGCACAATGCCAGGGTGCTCCAGCCCTCCGGTAATCTCGGCCTCGCGCAAGAACCGCACGCGGCTTTCGCCATCGCCGGCTAGACGCGGCTGAATCTCCTTGAGCGCCACCTCCCGATGCAGCTCCGAGTCTCGCGCTACCCACACCAGGCCCAAGCCGCCTCTGCCCAAGGGACGCAAGACGTTGTACCGGCACGGGGGATTCGCCACCGGCAATGCCACCGTGCGATAAGGGTCTGCTTCTTCCGGCCCTGCCTCACCCGGCACTGCCTCACCCGGCACTGCCTCACCCGGAACAGTCGCTGCTGGCGCCAGGCTATGCCGCAAATCTGTATCCGCCAGGCGCAGCAACTCTTCCGCCGCTACCAACGCGGGAAGAGACGCCAGGCTTTGATGAACATCGTCCCGATGCTGCGCCAGATGCTCGGCAACGACCGAGTCCAGCAACTCGCGACGCTGCCGCGTGAGCCTGCCGCCCTGCTCGAGCACTTCGCCCAGGCTTTGCGATTTGTCCCGCAGCCAATCCCGCATGGCGGAGACCAGCGTCTGCTGATCGACAAAGTCCAGCTGCAACGCCAGAATGCCAAACAACAAGTTGCGATCCGCTGCACACTCGCCGGCAACTAACATGATGCGACATCCATGGGTCGTGCGATTTTCAAGAAATACCGCTACCTGGATATGCTTACGTCGCTCGTGAAGAATCCTCTCCGCGATCGGAGCGGGATAGCACCGGAACCATTGCCGCGGGCCGATCTCGCTCGTGCGATCGTTAGAAGCGGTAGGATCGGACCCTTGTGCGTCCTGACGACATTGGTCACGCAAGGGCGAACCGTGCCGTGTCAGACTTGCGGGTGAGTGGCCCGCGCTAAGAATTCCCGTCGGATTCTCTGGAGTGCGGCGACTTGTCGCCGCTTTTGGACTATTGGAGCGTTAAAGCCGCCAACGTCTGAACGCCGCCTTCTTCATCCGACCGCGCATACTGTATGCCTACGACTCCGCCGATCACGAGTCTCGCCCGCGAAAGCCAAGCCCCGGAAGAAGCAAAGGCAGCGCGGCCATCGACGGCGGCAAAGGCGCGGTCTGCTCAGATCCCGAAGCAGGAAATCGTGACGTGGGTTTTAGCCGGATGCCTCGGTAGACGCATCACGCGCGGGGGCCGTCGCCGGCACCCGGAGTTTCATCCGCCAGGCGTCGCGGCCGGGGCCGTAATACGTGGGCAGATAGGCGTGATCGACGAAGCCCAGGCGGCGATAGAGATCAATCGCCGCTTCGTTGCTGACACGCACTTCCAGATACACTCGCTCGATGCCCAAGGCGGCCAGTGCAGTCAACGTGTGCTCGGCCAGTTGAGCGCCTAGCTTCTGACCCTGGGCCTCCGGATGCACGGCCACCGCGTACAACCGGCCGGAGCGGCTCTTGCGATGCTGCCGCACGAGGCCCACGGACCAGCCCACGATCTTGCCTTCCGCCTGCGCCACGTTGACGGTGGCCCGCGGATTGCCGATCAGCGCGCGGATTTGCCGGCGGTTGAACGTCTCTTCCAGGGAGTGGAAGCAGGCTTTCTCCAAATCGAGCAGGGCCGGCACATCGTCCAGCACGGCCGTGCGAATTTGCTCGGTATCCTGCGAGGTGGTCTGCTCCGTCGAGGCCGCCGATAGCACCTGATGCGGTGGGTTCTCAGCCGGCACGTCCAGCGGGCTGAAACCGGGCGCCACCACCAGCGCCGCCTGCCGCGTTAGCGTGTATTTATTGATCATCCGCGCCGGACGGTAGCTCTGCTTGGTGAACCGCAGGCTGGGAATACCCCAGTCGTCGCCCACGTTGCACTCCGGGTACTCCGACCAGAACTGCCGGCAATACTCGGAGAAGATGTACTGCGCGCTACCGTGATAATCCGGATGCGTTTTCTCGATGAGGATAAACGCCTGACTGGCAGAGAGCGCCTCGCCCAGCGTGAAGCCCACGAGCCGATCGCCCACCAGGAGCACCATGCCCTTAAGACCCAGCTCCCGCCACAACTCCAACGCGGTGCGGCTGGCCAGGTCGTCCCGGTGCCGCAGCAGATCGGTGCCCACGTGGGCGTCGTTCACTTCGCCCTCGTGGGTGAGGTCGCCGTTGGCCACCCAAGTGTCCAGTAGCTGCAAGCAAGCGGGAACGTGCCGATCGTCGAACGCTTCCGTCCGGCAATCGGGGAAGTCCCGCACGAACTTGCTGCGCGCGTGCCGCTTGCTCTTGAGGTTGCCGCCCGCCAGATCGATCATGCGGGCCATGTCGTAGACATAGTCGCCGCTCATCGGGGCCGCGCTCAGGCTTAAACCCGGCGCTGCGCTGAACCGTTCGAGCACCTCATCGGAGACGTATTCGATGCGTGAGCGCGCGCGCTCCGCGAACCGCACATTGTAGCGGTCCATCACGTCGAAGCAGTTCTGGACGCAGTGGCGCAGATCGGTGGCGGTGGCGCCGGCTTCCCCGAGCGGCGGCAGCAGCATCGTCAGATCGCCCGTGCCGTTGGCAAAGACGCACAAATGGCGGTCGATGCGGGCCCAATACACCTTCAGGCTGCTGCCCCAGATGAACGTGCCGGCGAAGGCATAGTCCGAGATGGGAGCTTTCAACCGGGAGAAAACCCGATCGAATTGCGGCCGATCTTCCAGTGCGATGGGCCGCAGTGCCGGATCCGGCGCGTCGGCGAAGGAATCGTCGACAAGGGCGGTGTTGGTTTGTTGTGGCAGAAGTGTCGGGCGCTTCTCAGGCCCGTCAGGTTCGTACGAACCGTAATCAGCCTCGTCCATGTTGTGGCAGCGAATGCCTACCTCCAGTGGGTGGAACGGGTGGTTGCTGTGAATCCCTTACACGAGCTCAAGCCACGCCGTCTGTCCGACCTGCTGCCATCATAATCGTCATTACCACCTGCGAACCGCAGAGAAGATAGTGAAATATTTCCGGCAGCCCAATACTGCTAGCAACTATACGTATTTGATTGGCGCGAGTCCAGATTGATCCGTCCAAGTTTTGCTCTGTTAACGTCCCGTTAACCGGAGGGAACGCGCCAGACCCCAAACTGGCTGTGAGGAGGACGATCCAAAACAAGCGGCCCGGCTACCCCTGGGGCAGCCGGGCCGCAACATTTCATCATGCGTAGCTGGTTTGCGTTTAGCGCCGGCCGTAGCCGCCACCACCGCCGCCGCCGCCACGACCACCGCGGCCGC
>JBGTDH010000829.1:0-5910 GCA_041748435.1 Pirellulales bacterium | reverse complement strand
CTCGCTGATGTTGTCCCGCTTCCAGACAACCTTGCCGTCTTCCGCCCGCACGGCGTAGAGATAAATGTTCTCGCTGGGGAAAATGCCCGCCCCGAAGTACGCGATGCCGTCGTCGATCAGCACACCGGTGCGGACTGGCCAACGGGAAATCATCTGCCCGCGAGCCAGGAGCCAATCGTCGGGAGCGCCGGCGTGCAACTTCCAGATCACGCGGCCATCGGCGGCATCCAGGCAATAGGTGAAGCCATCGTCAGAGCCGATGTACACTTTGCCCGCATGCACCGTGGGCGCCACCCTCACGGGCCCGCCGGTCACACGCCGCCACACCTGCTCCCCCGTGGCCAGCATGCGGCAGTAAATGGCATGATCGACTGAGGAGCCGTAAAACGCGCGATCGCCCACGATGGCCACCTGCAGGGCATCGTCGAAGCGCGTGCGGTCCTCGATCACCTTGCCTTCGATCGTGCGGCCGTCTTCCCCAGCCCACGCACTCTTGGGCGTGCTGGTAGATCGTGCCACCCACGCTGGGCGCAATGGCAGCTCGAGTCGCTCGGTCATCGCGCCGCTGCGGGCCGCATCGTGCCGATACGTCGGCCAATCCGCGTGAGCGTGGGGAGCGATTGCGACCATCCCGAGGCACGCGATGGCAAACTGCAAGTAGAGGGAATGCACTCTTGATTCCTTTCTTCGGACTTTGAACCAGTCTGTAGCAAGATCGGCTCCCGCGTGGCGAAAGTCAATCGACCGTGAATCATGCAATAAGTCGTTACCCAACGGGTGGATGTTCCCCTATCGCAACCCACATCCGGCGCACGCGGATTAATTGGGCACGATTCATGCGAAGCGCGGCGATCGTTGCACGTCCAATCGGCGTTCGGGCGATGATTTCGGTTCCACTCGCGTTCCATTGGAAATGCCGTGCCCACACATCACGATTCGGGTGAAAAAGTGGGGCATCTTGGCCCGTCACAGGGTCGGAGAACTGTCGGCGATCCGCTTTGAATCGATTGCATGTGGGACAGGCCAAACACAGGTTTTCCGCCTCCGTCTCTCCGCCTGCCGAACGTGGAATGATATGTTCGATCTCATACAACGAGACCGTCAGTTGCTCCGCCGACCGACAGTAGGCGCACGCGTTCTGGAAACGCGCGCGAACTTGACGCTGCAAGTCGACAGGAACGTACTCGCTCATGTCGGACTCGTTGCCGCTTTTTGGGACAGTGTATATCGAGCCCGCGTCTTAAGCACCGTCAACTGATCGACACGCTCCAGCAGCTGATCGAGCTCTGCACCCTCCGTGGGCACGAGGGTTTGTGCCTTGCTGCGCGCTAACAGATCGTTAAGGCGGGTCTGGGCCACGGGAGCAAGCATGCTTTCCGCGAGGGCTTCCAACTCACCGTCACTTAAGCCCACCAGCAGGTCGGCGTCATTCATAATAAACCCTTCGGATCTGGTGCAGATCTGCTTGCTGAAGCATCGGCTGTTCCACGCCGCATGTCAACGGGAGAGGCCCCCGCCACGTGACGGCGTAATCTGCAACCGCTACGATAGAACGATGTCGGTCATGCCTGTGCCGGAACCTTCCGCCCAATATTCGCGACGCCGCTGGTTGCAGTTCAGCCTGCGCTCGCTGTTGGTGCTGGTGTTTGCTTGCGGTGGCGGGTTGGGAATGTGGAGCCGCTGGCTGGAGCCATACCGTCGGCAACGTCGCCTCGAAGCCGAGGTGCAGAAACTGGGCGGGATGATCGACACGGGCACTGTCGATACCTGGTGGGCGAGGTTGTTCGGGAGCAGGTTCTTCAGCCATGTCCTCGAGATCGGATTCTTCGAGCGCCCGCAGAACGAAGCGTGGCTGGCGCGCTTGCGGGACGTACCGCATTTACGCGGCCTGTATCTGCAGGACACGCCTGTCAGCGACGAGGTGCTGACTGAGCTAGGCCAGCTACGCGAGTTGAAACAGTTGAGCCTGGCAGGCAGCGGAGTGACGGACTCCGGAATCGAGCGTCTGCTAACGCTCGACAAACTAGAGGTCCTGGAACTAATTGGGGCTCGCATAACCGACGCGGGCGTCGGTCAGCTCGTGTCCCTGCCATCGCTCGGGCATCTGTCGCTGGATGACAATGACATCACGGAGGCTTCGCTGCCACACTTCCGAGCGTTGCCGAACCTGACGCGCCTGACGCTGTCCGGAACCCACATCGTTCCGTCGGCGTTGCGGGAAGCACTGCCGCATTTGGATGCTTGGGAAATCAAGTTCCTGCTCGAGCATGCGCAGATACAGAAGCGATTCACAGACACGCGATTGATCGACATCATGGACTGGTTTCGGGAGTGCCACATTGATATGGCGTTGGATGGGAAGAGTTCACGGGAGTTGGGAATCGATCTGCAGAGCCGTTTCACGATAACCGTCACCCACACACCACTGGGGACTGCGTTGCCGGAAGCCTTCGAGCCGCTGGGATTGAAGTGCCTGATTCGCCATGGCGTCGTGATGCTCACGACGCGCGAGGAGCCAGGCGATTATCCCGTTCGCCTCAGCTTGAAACGTGGAGAGAAGTTGGCCCGGAAGCTGTCTAAGGAGCCCAATTCGCGAGCTACCTTGCAGTTCAGCAACACGCCGTTAGTGGAAGTCTTGGAGTTTCTTTTCGAACAGCGTGGGATCGATATCCGAATGGATGAACCCGTGCCGACCGCAGTCGGTGAGTCGCTGATCACCTGCGCCCTGGACACCACGGCCACGGCCAACGCCTTGGGAAGTGATCTTCCTGGATTTGGACCTCTACGCCGAGATCGTGGACAACACGATCCGCGTCTACGCAACACCAATTCACTAATGACTCAGGGCTTCGACCCGTTGGTTTGTCCGAGGAGGGCGGAGATGATCTTCCTGGGTTTTTCATCGAACGGCCTCCGGCAAGTGAGCCAGCGCCATGGCGACTGCCGTTTGCATGGCGGCTTGTGAGTCGCGAACAAAGCGAAGTTGCAGACGACGTGCCAGGGAGTATGCCAGCCGCACGAGCGGGTGCCGCGGTCGCGAGAAGGCGCGGACGCTGTACCAGACACGGTGCTGGTCGTCGCATTCGATGAGAAACCGCTCTTCGCCGCATTCCACGTGTGCGGGCAAAGTTCCGTAAGCGAATCCGAAGCGGTGCGTCTCGTCGACCACGTACACAATCCGGCACGAGTTCAGCCACCATGTGCCGAAAACCTGAATCTGGAGCGCCACCACCGTGCCCGGCGCAATCGGGGCGTTGCGCGGATAGATGCGCGTCCAGGCCGCCGGGAACATCTGCCAGTTGCTCAATGCAGAACAGGCGGCGGCGAAGACCTCGTTCCCCTCTCCAAGAAGGACGCGATTGAAGTCCAGCGTGAAGCCCGGCGGCGCGCCCTCGGCGGAAGCTCCGATTTGCGTATAGGTGTATTCGCACCGTGCCTGCTGATCGACAAATGCCTGAAGTTCTGCATCCGTGGGCCTGAAAAGCCGCATACTTTGTCCTTACATGACTTGATGAATCACTACGGCAACCGCACGACAGCCGGCCGGTTAACGGCAAGCCAACTTGCTCGTAAATCACTGGGTTATTTGGCCACCCATAACGTGGTAATTCAATGGCCTATAGTTGAGCAGACTTCGCAAACCGACCCAACGGGTATTCGCTTCATGGACAGCAGCCGCTCCCTGATGCATCTGACTCTGGCCTTTGGCGCAAGCTGCGGGGCCTGGATTGGCGTTGGCGAGCCTGCCGTAGGCGTGGGATGGGGAGTCATTTATGGGGCGATTCTGGGCGCCGTCGTGGGCAAGCTGATGTTCCGCTAGCAGCCGGGCGTCGAATCACGATTCGCTCAACCGCGTCGCGCGGCGCATCCGATAACGATTGCAACGCCTGTATCGTGCTGCGCACCTATTCCTTCGAAGGAACATGGCATGGACGCCAAACGCTCGCTCTCCCCCTTTGTGCTGTTCTTGTCTCTGATTTCGTGGACAGCCGTCTGCCCGCGGGCAGACGCCCAGATTGTTCCCGGCACGGGCACGCTCGTGCCGCAGGTGGGAGACAACTTCGAAGATCCGGCCTGGGATTACATCTTCAACCACCCCAAGAGCAGCAATAACCTGGACGAGCAGATTCGGAATCCGGGAGGCCGCTCCAAGAACGGCCGCTGGGAAGAGAGCGCCCTGCGCGGAACGCCCGATGTGCTTCGCCGCGTCACGACTCCGCCGGGCGGAATTCCCGGCAGCACGGGTGCTCTGGCCTTGCGCACGCTGAACACAGGCATCCCCAATCGCTTTAGCAATCAGTTACAGCAAGACGACCTGATTATGGCCAACCGCATGGGCGGCAAGGTCAGCGTGGCGCGCGGACCCAACGCCGTGGTGCGCGTCTGGCTGCCGCCGTTTCATGAATGGGAACAACGCACGGGAAACAGCTTTGCCATGCGGATCGATTGCACGACCCACGTGACCAAGAAAAAGGCCGACGTCACGCTGTTCTCCAGCTCCAGCCGGTCGAGCGAAGTGGAGGAGTACTGGCCAGGGATGTTCATCTACTTCAACTGCAAATCGGATGGCCGCAACAAGGAAGACTCCGCCCACTTTCTGATTCGCGCCGGACGCAACGGCGGAGACATCAAAGGCCCGGTCATCGAGCAGACCGGCTGGTGGACGATGGGCATGTCGATCTCTCCGGACGGCGCCGTGCATTACTATGCGCATCCCGGCGTAGAGAATCTAACGGCCAAGGACCTCATCACGTCGCAGTACCCTTACAGCTACCGCGCCGAGCAATTCAACGCCATCTTCTTTAACGTCGCCAACCAGGACGATGGCCGGAGCTGGTCGACCGAATGGATCATCGACGATCCGGCCCTCTACATGGCGCGTTAGTTCGCTAGTTCAGTAATACCGGATTAGCCGGCAGACCTACCACAGGGCTTTCCCGAATCCAATCTGATGCGAAAGAGCAAGACGCTGGCTCGGTGGCGCTCTGGGCAGCCCGCGCGCCTGTGCAGCCTGGGGCACTTCATTCCGGCTTACGTGCGCCACGCGGCGGCAGCCGGTTACGATTGCATCTGGCTGGACTTGGAGCATCGCTGCATGAGCGAGCGGGAAGTGCAGTCGCTGTTGGCCTACTTTCACCTGGCCGATATCGACTGCTTGCTGCGCGCTCCAACCCTGGAGAAGACGCGGCTCTATCGCTATTTGGAAGACGGCGCCGCGGGACTGATGATCCCGCATGTCTCGACGGCCGAGAAAGCCCGTCTGCTGGTAGATGCAATGAAGTTCCCGCCGCTGGGCGACCGCGGCCTGGACGGCGCCGGCCTTGATAGCGATTTCCTGCTGGCCGCGGGCGAGGCGTATCTGGACGCCGCCAATCGGGAGACGTTCCTGGTCGTGCAGATCGAAACGCCGCAGGCGGTGGCCAACGTCGAGGAAATCGCCGCGGTGCCCGGCGTCGAGGCCCTGTTCATCGGCCCCGGCGATCTCGGCCTGCGGCTCTCGCGAACCAAGACCGAGTTGACGTTGGAAGCCGCCACTGCCAAGGTCGCCGCCGCAGCAGCCCGCCATGGCAAAGCCTGGGGCTGTCCCGCCTCCTCCTTGGAGCAGGTCAAGTCGTTGCAAGCCCAAGGCGCACGCTTGATCGCCTATGGCGGAGATTTCCTGGCATTCCGCGACATGCTGGCGACGCGTGGTCAAGAGTTGGCACAGCTCAACGGACCCATTCCCGCGGCGAGTTGAGAGTTCACTTCTTCGCGCTGACGATCTGCGGCTTCGCCTCCGGATGCCGAGCCAACATCGCGCGCAGATCCTTCACCACGGCGGGCTGATCGCCGGCCGCGCTCACCGTCTCCGTGGGATCGATCTCGTAGTCGTGCAGTTCCAACTCGGCGGCTTCTGCTGCCGCGCCGATC
>JBGTDH010000828.1:0-3591 GCA_041748435.1 Pirellulales bacterium | reverse complement strand
GCCCCGGTCCGGAGCGGTTCCGCCAGATGTTTCCCACCGTGGGCGCCATTGTCGGGCTGATCTCGTCGCATCCGCTGATGCATGCCGGTCAGTTCGTGACCGTGCGGCGGCGGCTGAACAAACCGGTGCTGATCTAGCTGCTAGGGAACAGGGAACAGGGGACAGGGAACAGCAGAACCAGTGATGTCCCCGTTCCTGCTGTCCCCTGTTCCTTATCCCCTGTTCCCTCTAAACAGGTCTTTAGCTTTCCCTTGCAGTTATGGATAATGGGATGTCGGGGCAAACGAGCCCTACTACACAGCCATCGAACGCTCTGATTACTGCCATGTCGATTTTCTGTGTCGTGGATGACAAGCACATCCCCCTGTATCGCGTGATGTGGGTCTCCGCCATTCCTCATTTCTGTGGCGCCCCGGATTGCGAGCAGGAGGGGAACTACGAGATTCGCCTGGAACAGGGGGAATCCGTGTGGGCCAATCAGCGGGACCGCGACACCATGCTCGTGGCCCTGGAATCTTGGCAGGGGGGCTTTGCTCCCCCCGAGGGCGAAGAGGAAGACTGGGAGTAGCGAGTCGTTGGGTCTAAGGTGCAGTTGCGTTCCGTCAGCCAGGAGCAGCCATGTCGACTTTCGAGAGCGATGATTTCCGCTGGCGGGAAACGTACTTCGTGTTGTTCGAGGTTACGCGGCGTCCGCCCTTGGCCAAGGTCCAACAGACCATCCAGCGTCTGCGGGACCGCTTCGAGCTGTCACAGCCCAACGCCGATGACGACGGCCTGTTCGAGTCTCTAACGATCATGGCCCCGGACGACTACGCCGCGCTGGACATCAGCTATGTGGAGGGGGAAGAAGTCGTCGAGCAGGTGCAACAAGTCCTCAAAGACCTCAAGACCACGACCCTGCAACCGGGGGACCTTGAGAAACTTGCCCGGCTTCCTAAATGCAACGCCCGCTTCGATCTGATGCACTTCGAGCAAGTCCTTGATGGCGAAGAGGGGGATGAGATGCTCGATCCCAGCGGCCTGCTGCTGGTCATGGAAGCCCTGGTGAAAATCACCGGCGGCGTCGGCATCGACCCGCAATCGGGAGCGCTGATGTAGACGCAACGGCTTAAGGGCATGATTCGAACTTAGGAACGAAACCGCAAAAAACTTTGCCAATTTGGCGGCTGTTGGTTACGCTACAGGGAGATTGGCGCTGGCTGGCAGATCCCGCGCCGCTTCCATCAGGAACGATTGCCGCGTTTCTTCTGCCGGCCGGGCGCGCGATCGGGAAGGGACCCTCCATCAATGACCGACCGCGCCCATGCCGTTGCCATCTTGCGCCAAGCTCGTGAGATTCTGGCTCGCCGCTTGACCGAACGCATTGTCGAACTCGAAGAAGAGCTGTTGGACGACGCGCGCGGCGACACGTATCTCGGAGAGATCGAGACCGTCTACGAGCAAGTGGCGCTGCGGCTGAGCCACGTAAACTCCATGCTTAACCACTTGCCGGCCGAGGAAGACGCGGCGGCGATGGACATCGCTCCCAGCGGCGCGGGGAACTCGAGCTACCCGCGGGCACGGACAGCGGTGATCGTGTCGGAAGCGTTTCAGGCCGATACAGCCTCTTTGGCTGGCGCTACCCTGACCGCTCCCCACGAAGTCACGGCTTTGCCCACCGTGGTGACCTTCGAGATGTTCGCCCGGCAGATTCTGTGCGACGATCTGGAATGGGCCGGACGCTCCTTGGCCGTGCTGTTTGGCGTGGACGAAGACCTGGGCCGGCGCTGTGCGCGCGAGTTCCAGATCCGGTTGGATCAGGCGCCGGAGACCATGGCCCGGCTGGTGCAATTGCGCCGCGAGCTGCAAGACGGCGGCATCCATAGCCCGCTGCGAATGCTGGGCGAATGCTTTGGCCTGGAAGGGCTGGAGGCCATCAGCGTGCTGCAGACGCTGCGGGCTCGCCTGATCGGCCACAATGAGGCGGCGTGACCGGGTCGACTGCACCCTCTTCAGAAAGAAATCCACGGCGAGACGGCGATGGACAAACGGGATAAGAAAAAGATCGATGTCCTACATCAGAAACTGCACAAGCTGCAGCAGCAGTTAGCCGGCGCGCGTAAGCAAATGGACGATCCGGACGAAGTGCGCCGCCTGGAAAAGCAGTTGGTGGAAGTGGAGTCCGAGCTGCAACGCTTGAAGAGTTGACGACGGCCTGCTCGCGGAGAGATGCGAATGCCTGCGGCGGCACGGATAGCCTTGGGACTGGACTTCGGCACGGAATCGGTGCGGGCACTGCTCGTGGGGCTGGACGGCGTGGAGCGCGGGTCCGCCGTGGCCCGCTATCGGCACGGGCAGATCATCGAGACCTTGCCCGGCGCGAAGGAGCGTCTGCCGCCAGAGTTCGCCCTGCAGCATCCGGCCGATTGGCTCGACGCGGCGGGGAAAGCCGTGCGCCAGGCGCTGCGACAAGCAGACGGCCTGTCCGACGATGTGCTTTCGGTGGGCGTTGACTTCACAAGCTGTACGATGCTCCCATGCCTGGCGGATGGCACTCCGCTGTGCCTGATCGAGGATTTTGCCCGCGATCCCTACGCATGGCCCAAACTGTGGAAGCATCATGCGGCCCAAGCGGAGACGCGGCGCATCAACGATCTGGCCCGCCGTCGCCAGGAGCCGTGGCTGGCGCGCTACGGCGGCATCATCGGCTTGGAGTGGTTCTTTCCCAAAGTTTTTGAGACGTTCTTGCATTCGCTGCGCGCCTACAATGCCGCGGAAGTGTGGCTGGAAGCCGGCGATTGGTTCGTCTGGCAGCTTGTCGGAGGCGCGGCGGCCGAGTTGCCGCGTTCCACGTGTCAGGCGGGCTACAAAGCTCTGTGGAATGCCGGCGAAGGCTACCCCTCGCGGGAGTTCTTCACGGCCCTGGATCGCCGCTTCGGGCAAACGCTCTTTGACAAGTTGCCGGGCCGGTTTCTCTCGCCCGGAGAGGAAGCGGGCGAATTGACGCCAGTCTCTGCCAGGCGACTGGGGCTGCGGCCCGGCATTCCCGTGAGCGCCGCCACCATTGATGCCCACGCCGGTGTACCCGGCGCGGGCGTGGCCGAGGCAGATACGCTCGTGATGGTGCTGGGCACCAGCAGTTGCCACATGCTCAACTCGCGCGAGGAGCGGCTGGTGCCGGGCGTGGCGGGCGTGGTGGCCGGAGGCATCTTGCCCGGCTTCTACGGATACGAAACGGGACAGGCTGCCGTGGGCGATGCCTTCGATTGGCTCCGCCGTTTGTGCGGCGCCAAGGACTTTCACCAACTCGATCGTCTCGCCGCCGAGCTGCCGCCGGGGGCCGAGGGCGTGCGGGCCCTCGACTGGCTCAACGGCTGCCGCACGCCCTTGATGGATGGCTCGCTCACGGGCCTCTTCCACGGGCTGGCATTGCGGCATGGCCCGTCGCATCTGTATCGCGCGCTGCTCGAAGCGTCTGCCTGCGGGCTGCGCTGGATTGTGGAGCTGCTGATTGAAGGACGCGTGCCGGTGCGGCGGTTCGTGGCCACAGGCGGCTTGCCGCACCATAATCCGCTGTTGGTGCAGATCTACGCGGATGTGCTCGGTCAGCCC
>JBGTDH010000827.1:0-2979 GCA_041748435.1 Pirellulales bacterium | reverse complement strand
CCGACCGCGATGGTCTGCCATTTGCGACCTATGCTTTCTGTGGTCTTTCGGAGGACGCAAGTCATGTGTGGAATTGTCGGTTACGTCGGTTCGCTGCCTGCCGCCGAGTTCCTGGTCGATGGCCTGCGGAGGCTTGAGTATCGCGGCTACGATAGCGCCGGCGTGGCCACGCTGGAGGGCGAAGAGCTCATCATTCGCAAGGCAGCCGGCCGCATCGATCGGCTAGGCGAAATGCTGGCACTGTCTCCCGCGCGCGGGAGCACGGGCATTGGACACACACGCTGGGCCACGCACGGGCCGGCGACCGACGAGAACGCCCATCCGCACGTGGGCGGCAACCGCTTGTTGGCCGTGGTGCATAACGGCGTGATCGAGAATTTCCGTCCTCTCAAAGAACGGCTGGAGGGAGAGGGTTACTGCTTCCGCTCGGCGACCGATACGGAAATCATTGCTCATCTGATCGCCGCCAGCCTGGAGGAGTTGCACGCCGATCAGCCCGAGGTATCCCTGGGCGATGCGCTGGCGGCCGATAATCATGCGCTGGCCATCGCGGCGGTGCGAGCGGCGTTGGCACAACTGCAAGGCACCTATGGCCTGGCCCTGGTCTTTCGCGATCTGCCCGGCACCATCATCGCCGCCCGTCTGGGAAGCCCGCTGGTCGTGGGCATTGGCGCGGGGGAGCACTTCGTGGCGAGCGATGCTTCGCCCCTGGTCGGCCATACCGAGAAGATCGTCTATCTGGCCGATCACGAGCTGGCCGTAGTCACCGCGCAGCATGTGCGCGTGATTCACCGAGATCAGGGGCAGGTCAAGCATCTGGTGCAACGGCTGAGCGTGACCACTGCCGCCGTGGAGCTGGGCGACTATTCGCACTACATGCTCAAGGAGATCTTCGAGCAGCCCGAGAGCTTGCAGAACACCATGCGCGGCCGCTTGAGCCTGGACGAGGGGACCGCGCACTTCGGCGGATTGAACCTCACGCCGCAACAACTGCGCGGCGTCAGCCGGATTATTCTCACGGCCTGCGGGACCAGTTGGCACGCGGCACTGGTCGGCGAATACCTGATCGAAGAGCTCGCCCGCGTGCCGGTGGAGGTAGAATACGCCAGCGAGCTGCGGTATCGCAACCCGCCCATGGATCACAACACGCTGCTGTTTGCCATCACGCAGAGTGGCGAGACGGCCGACACGCTGGCCGCGCTCAAGGAAATGAAACGCAAGGGGCATCCCACGCTTTCCATCTGCAACGTGGTCGGGAGCTCGATCGCCCAGGCGGCCGACGGCGGCGTCTACTTGCACGCCGGCCCCGAGATTGGCGTGGCCAGCACCAAGGCGTTCACGTCGCAATGCGTGGCCCTGATGATGCTGGGCCTGTACCTGGGCCGCCTGCGGGACTTGAGCTATGCCCGCGGCCGCCAGATTATCGAGCAACTGCAGGACTTGCCGAACAAAGTGCAGCAGGCGCTCGATACCAACGACGCGGTGCGGCGGATCGCGCAGAAGTATTACACGGCCCCGAACTTCCTCTACCTGGGGCGGCAGTACAACTTTCCCGTGGCTCTCGAAGGGGCGCTGAAGCTCAAGGAGATCAGCTACATTCATGCGGAAGGCTATCCTTCCGCGGAGATGAAGCACGGACCGATTGCCCTGGTCGACGAGCACACGCCCAGCGTGTTTCTCATTCCGCAGGGCTTGGTGTACGACAAAGTGATGAGCAATCTGGAGGAGATCAAGGCCCGCGGCGGCCCGGTGATTGCCATCACGACGGAAGTCGATTCCCGCGTAGCCGAGCTGGCCGACGACATCATCCAGGTCCCCTACGTCGAAGACTATCTGCAGCCCATCATCACCGTGATCCCGCTGCAGCTTCTGGCCTACCACATCGCCGTCCTCCGCGGCTGCGACGTCGACAAACCCCGCAACCTGGCGAAAAGCGTCACGGTGGAGTAGCCGCGGATTCCGAAAAAGGAATTCAACGCCAGAGTCGCCAGCGGCGCAAGAGTCGCAAACGCTTGCGACCTTTGCGCCTTTCGCGTCTCTTGCGTTGTCTTCCGCTCCGGGAACCGTGAAACTTCTGTAGGTTATTCAGTGGACGAAGCGGCGGTTTCTGCCGCAGCACCTCAGTCAGCGACTTCGGTGAAGTTTCGCGTCTGTCCAGCCACTCAGAACTCACGCAGAGGCGCAGGGCTCGCAGAGAAGGAACAGGTCTCGCTCGCGATCCCCAGCGTGGCTTCCTCTGCGATCACTGCGCCTCTGCGGCGGAACGGCCGCTCGTCGCTATACTGTCAGGATGGACGAGAAGCCCGAGAAACCAGTTTCCCCCAACCGCCTCGACGCGATTACTTTCAGCACCGTTCGAGTGCTGGTCCTGACTGTGGTCGTCGGTTCCGTGTTGCTACTGGCGTTTTGCCAAGCAAAAGAACCCGCCGGGCAGTTGGCAATCGAACTCAAGATCGCGCTAATGTACATCGTCCCAGTAGTGGTCGTAGGAGCGATTGTGTGGATGGCGGAACGACGGGACCGAAGAAGAATTCAATGACGCCACCCGACAAGCCACCGTTTCAGTATGGGCTGAGAAGCCTGTTTGGCTTGATGACCGCTGTGGCGCTCCTGGGCCTCTTGATCCGATGGGGAGCGTTCAGCCTTGAATGGCCTCTCCGGGAGTGGTCTTACATATTGGGAGCCGGAATGGCAGTTGGTGTGCCTATTGGCGGGGCAGCCGGCGCGATCGGGTTCGCCGCCATCCAATGGCGGCGTTACCGGCGAAGAACATAGCGGCATCGTGCGCATGAGTGATCGAGCATGCAAGTCATCGCTCGGATCGGCGACCTTCCAACGCGTAGTAGACGCGAAACATTGATTGAGTGGCGAGACCGGGAGCGTTATGCTCAACGCTTCGTGCGGTTCCAGGGGACTCTCTTTCTACGGCGGCAAGTTCAGGAGGTTGTTATGCGGCAAACTGCGCGGACGTGCGGTCTC
>JBGTDH010000826.1:0-3028 GCA_041748435.1 Pirellulales bacterium | reverse complement strand
CATGTTCTTGACGTATCGCACACGGTCGGAGGCTCGCTTGTCACGGCCAACTCCCACATAGAAGGGGATTCCGTCGGCCACAAGGTAGTAGACGTAGAATTCCAGACGGCTCGGATCTTTAGGTAGCGCCACGTGACATCGCGCCCGTTTGGGTCTGTCGATTCAAGCTTTCTCGCTCACGCCTCGATCTCGATCTCCCGCGGCCACTGCTGGTACGCCTCCCAGTAGGTCTTCTTTAGTGCGATCTCCTCGTCGTCGGACGCGGGCTGCACTCGGCCGTTGGCGCTCACGGCCCGCGATACGAGCGTGTGCTTGCCGGGAGCCAGATTGCCCAGATCGAGCGAGAAGAACACCCACGAATACTTGGCGCGCGGCTCCTTGGCCAGCGTTGCTTCCCGCCATGCGCCGTGATCTGTTTTAACTTCCACCTTGGCGATCTCCGTGCCATCGAACCAGGCGGCGCCGTAGGCTATTGCCGGCACCCGGCCATCCAACGCGGCGCGGCGCGTCACGCGAGCGATGATCGACTTGATGTTCATCCGCGTAACGGACGATTCCAGGAACACAACTTCATCCCCCTGGCGCTCGCCGCGGACGGTCACATAATCGCGCCCCATGAAGCGTCCCATATAGCGGCGGCTGCGCACTTCGATGCGGTGCAGCCATTTCACATTGGCGATGCCATACCACCCCGGGACGATGAGCCGCAGCGGTGCGCCGTTGCGCCCGGCCAGCGGCTCTCCATTGCGTTGATAAGCCAGCAACAGATTCTGGCTCATGGCATCGGACACCGACATGCTGCGGCCGAACGGCACTTCCACCGTCAACTCGCGGCTGGTGCCTTTGCGCAGCGTCTCCGATTGCCGATCCACGCCCAGGAACACAATCTCGTGCGCCTCCGGCTTCAGCCCGCACGACTTGAGCAGCGGCGCCAGCAGCGTTCCCTTCCAGTTGCTGTTGTAAACGGCATCCATGAATCCCGGCGAGGCGCCGTTGCCGGAACACTCCAGCGTCATCAACTGCTCGCCAACCGGCAGCGCCTGGATCTCTTCCAGCGTGAACGAACGGGGCTTCTCCACCAACCCTGTAATCTCCAGCTTGAACTTGGCGGCATCGACCTCGGGCACGCCGTAGTGCTGCACGCTAAACACCTGGTCTTGCGGCGTGAGCCACTCTTCCAACGTCTCCCAATCCAACCGATTGGGCGTCGCACGCGGCGTGTTCAAGAACGGCACCAGTTCCTCCCCCGCCGCCGCTCCCGGGAAGGCGAACTCGGGCCAGGACATTTGCGCGAGGGCCACGGCCAAAGCGGAGCCAGTGACTAAGGCCTCGCGACGCGTTTGCTGCTGGTGCATTGTTTCCTCCCGATCACTTGCCTGCCGAGGTCTTGACGGACTTGTCGTCAGGCGTAATGGTCCACTCCACGCGGGCCGTCTCGCCCGAGAGCACTTGCACGGTGCGGTTGCTCCGCAATTCGCCGGCCGGATGGGCCAGATCCAATTGCTGCTCACCGGCCGGCACGCCCGTCAGACGAAAGCGGCCGTCGGCGGCGGTCACACAAAACCAGGGATGATCGAACACGAACACCCAGCTTCGCATCGCGCTGTGATACACGCAACCAATCCGATACGGCCGTTGAATGCCTCCCGCATGCTCGAACTTCTCCACGTGCTCGCCACCCGCGGGCATGATCACGTTAAACGAGTGCCGCGGATGAAACGCGTTCACGTTATGCACGTCTTTGTCGCTGTTGAGAAACTTCACACTCTGCCCCGCGCGAATAGCGGCCGTCTCCGGCAAGAATTGAAAGTTCCTCTGGTCGATCACGAACACCTCCGGCTTCTCGGCCACCGGCGGCTTCTTTAGATTCACGGCACGCAGGGCCACGACCGTTTCCGCCAGCTCCCCTTGCCCCCCGCTCTGCACATAGTAGCGGGCATAGCGCCACGGACGCGCGGGATCGGCCTGATAACGGATCACGCCCTCAATCGTGCCTGTCTCCAGCGCCGTGAGCGTGCTGGACAGGCCCACGAGCACGGCGATCATGCTCAGCAGAGTGGCTCGATTATGCACGCAACCTCGCTACTCGGCTGCCACGCCGCGGGGGAAGGAGCCGATAATTTCCAAGCGCAACGCGCGGCGTTGCAGGGCCTCCAACGCCCGGCGGACTTTGACGTCCGACTCGTGCCCGTCCAGCTCCACAAAGAAAAGGTACGAGCCAGGACGCTGCGCAATCGGGAACGATTCGATCCACGTCAGATTCAGCCGATTGCGTTTGAAGATGGCCGTCAGGTCGGCCAAGGCGCCGGGACGATGCTGGATCTCCGTCATCAGCGCGGTGCGATCGCGCCCCGTGCGCTCGGCCGATTTTCGTCCAATGACCGCGAACCGCGTGACGTTGCCGGGGTTGTCTTCAATCCGCTCGGCCAACACGTTCAAACCGTAATGGGCGCCCGCCGGCAAGCTGGCGATGGCGCCCGCCCCCGGCTTGTCTTGCGCCAGCTTGGCGGCCGTCGACGTGCTCGTCACCTCCACCGGCCGCACCGTTGGCAAATGCTTCGAGAGCCAGTTGCGGCACTGGCTTAACGCCTGCTGCTTGCTGTAGACCTCCACCAGGTCGGCACGTTCGCATTTGGCCAGCAAATGATGATGCACGCTCAGCAGCACCTCGCCGCATATTCGCAATGGCAACTTGGTGAACATCTCCAGCGTGTCGGCCACGCGGCCATCGGTGGAGTTCTCGATCGGCACGACGCCAAACCCCACGTGCGCGCGGTTCACCTCCTCGAACACGGCGGCAATGGTGCCCACGGGAATCAGATCGACGCTGTGGCCAAACCGGTTGAGCGCGGCCAAGTGGCTATAACTATAGGCCGGCCCGAGATACGCTACGCGGGTATCGACCCCAATGGAGCGCGTGCCGGCAAGCAGCTCCGACATTATTGCACGCAGCGAGGGCGCCGGCAGCGGCCCCTTGCTGTGCGTGATCAGTTGATCAATCATCTCGCCGTCGTGAGTGGGAGATACC
>JBGTDH010000825.1:0-12600 GCA_041748435.1 Pirellulales bacterium | reverse complement strand
TCGTGCCAAGCAGCCCAGTGCAGGGCCGTCATGCCATCCACCTGCGGCGCATTCACCTCCGCGCCCGCCTCCAGCAGCGCCGCCACGTTCGCCCCATCCCGCCGCTCGACCGCATCCGCCAGCGGGGCGATCTCGGCACTCCACGCATAACCGGCGGCGAACAACGCCACGGGAAGAAAGCATCGGATGGATCGCTGAGTTATCCCACACATTGCATCACCATTGCAGACCGGAGTTTCCGGACACGCGACACTCGACTGCGTCCCATCGTAGTCGCCCGCGGCCAGAAGTGCCAAGCGGATGACTCCACAAGACCTTATTTCGCGTTAACCAACGTTTCGCTTGATTACCGCCGGCCCATGGCGCAGCCTACACGCATTGCTTTCGCCACCGGTGGGTTCACTCTGGCAATGATGACTACTTCGAGTGCAGTTCGAACTTGCACGACTGGGGGCCGGGTTGCACGTCGAGCGTGAGTTCGCTGGCGACCGTTCGCAGCCATTCGAGGCAGGCAGTCCGCACACGGTTGCTGCACCCCCTGGGCATGAGCGCCACGTTCGCCGGCCGGCAAGAGTTGGAGGGACGCGAGAATGTTTCCACGCCGCACGTGCTCGCCGAGGGAACGCTGAGGGAAGACCCCGTTTGGAAACGCGGGCCAGGTCACGAAGGTTTTCAGCGCCTGCACGACGCGGTGGCGCCGGCGGGCGCCATGCAATCGAACGTTGTCGATATGGCCAGGTTCGTGCAGATGGTTCTGGACGAAGGGGACATCCAGGGACAGTCGCTCCTCAAACCGGTCACCGTCCGCACGATGCTGGCCCCGCACAGCATGGTGCCGATCAAGGCGACGCCACCGCCAAACCTGATCTACCCTCAGTTCTTCTACGGCGGCGGCCTCGGCTGGCAACTACGCGACTTGCGCAGCCGAAAGATCGTCATGCACGGCGGCTCGTCGGGAGCCGTCGCGGCGATGATGCCGCAGGAAAGGATCGGCGTCGTCGTCTTGGCCAACCGTAGCTGCGGCCTTGAGTACATGTTCATGCACGACATCTTCGCGCGAATGCTGGGACTTCCCCGTGCGATGACGAATCGCGATTGGCTCATTGAAACTGAGGAAACGCCCGCCGGGAGGGCCGACGCCAACAATGCACGCCTTGAGACCGCGCGAGCAAAGGACACTAAGCCTTCGCTGCCGTTAAGCCAATACACCGGAACCTATGCCTGCGACTTGTACGGGAAGCTGGAGATCAAGGAGTGCGACGGCTCACTCCGGCTGCAATTTGGACCAAACATCGCGGGGACGCTGGCCCACTGGGAACATGACACGTTTCGGGCGAAGCTAAGTTTCCCGCCGGGAGAGGAATGGTTCCTCCGATTCCACGAAGGGGACCTCCTGCACATCGAACGCCTCTCCTGGCCCGAGCCCATGCCGGAGTTTCGGCGGACTCGATAAACCTAAACCTAGGCCATGAGACAGCGTGGATCACGGGGATCCGGTCGTGACCTGCTCCGCGTCCGACGTGCTCCGCCATCGGACTGGCTTCTGCTACGCCAAGAGCCACCTGCTCGCTGCCTTGCTGCGGGCCAACGGCATTCCCACGGGCCTCGCCTACCAACGGCTCAGCGTGAATGACTCCGGGCCCCCTTACTGTCTACATGGCTTGAACGCGATTCTCCTGCCCGAGGTGGGCTGGTGCCGCGCGGATGCGAGAGGCAATAAGCCCGGCATTTCGACCCGTTTCGCTCCTCCACGCGAGGTGCTCGCCTTTCAGCCTCGCGTGGCCGGGGAAGCTACGTTCGACGCCGTGTGGCCGGAGCCTTTGCCCGTCGTTGTTAGGGCCTTGCGACGAGGAGGAACCGTGGCGGAGTTGCTCTCTCAACTGCCGGACTGGAACCGCGACGCAAGCCTCTGATCCATCGCCACTGGATGCAGGATGCAGGTTGCACGTCGAGCGTGAGTTCGCTAGCGACGTTGTAGCGCTTCGGGATGAGCTCCACGACCTCATCCACGGTGGGACTATTGGGCATGTCGTACGCTTTGCGCTGGCCAATGACCTTGTTGGCCGTGATTTCGACCTTCATTTTGGTGACGGGCACTTCCGCTGTGAATTTCCCGTCTTGAATGGTGGCGCCCGCGGAGGGGCCGTCTCCGGCGACCGGGCGAAATTGGATGTTGCCCGTGGCCACGGGCTGGCCGTCCAGCGTTACTTCGCCCGTTACGGTGTACGCTGTCGGAACTGCATCCCGTCAGCAGCAGCGCGAGCGCCAAGCAATAAGAAAACGCAGTTCCGTGCATGCGGGTGGTCATCCTTCGGCTAGCGCGGGGATACTCCCAGGACTTCGTGCATCTGCCGCAGCTCGGCGGCGGGAATCTTGATGACTTTGCGATCGTAGGTAACGAGACCGTTGATCTCATCCTCGACATCGGTGGTCTGCGTATAGACGCCCGCGGCGATGCCCTTGGCTTTGAGATCGACCAGCCGGCGGAGCGATTCGCGATAGCGCTGTTTGTACTCTTCGATGGTTTGCGGCAAGCCGCCGTAACCCCAGTTGCGCTGGCTGTCGTTCCAGAGATGACCCGCCACCGGCCAGCCGTGTCCGCCGAATTCGCCCATCACTTTGATGTAATCCCGATCGTAACGGCCGGCGTCGAACGGAAACACGGGATGCGGATAGGAGTGGGCATCCACAATGTGGCCCACGGGCCAAAAATTACCGCCGCTGGCAACATTGATGTGCCGCGTCGCATCGTATTGCTGGGCCCATTTGCCCACCTCCACCGTGCGATGCTGCCCCCAGGCTTCATTGAAAGGGGTCCAAACCACGATGCTGGGAAAGGGCTGGAGCAAGTCGATCATGGCGGCAAACTCCCGCTGGAATTGCGCGTGGTCTGCGTCGGTCCAGACGGCATCCTTGGGGTCCGGCTCCAGCCGCGTCCAAGCGGGCTGCTTGCCGCCGCTCACCTGATCTTGCCACACGAGCATGCCCAGGCGATCGCAATGGTAATAGTAGCGGCGCGGTTCCACCTTGATGTGCTTGCGGATCATGTTGAAGCCGGCGGTCTGCAGGAATTCGATGTCCCAGCGCATGGCCGTGTCGGAGGGAGGCGTGAGCAGACCATCGGGCCACCAGCCCTGATCGAGCGGACCCCAGTGAAAGAGCGTTTCGCCGTTGAGCGTGAATCGCAGGTGGCCGTCTTTGCCCCGTGTCTGTCCCACTTGCCGCAAGCCGGCATACGTGCCGATCTCGTCGATCGTCTGGCCGGCGGCATCCTGCAGCGAGAGCTTGAGATCGTACAGATGCGGATTTGCGGGCGACCACAGCTTCGGCTCCTTCAGCGTCAGCGTGAGCTTGCCGGACGCCGCCTGAGTCTGGGCCAACACGTTTTCTCCGTCGACGGCGACCGCGCGAAGCTGTTCGCCGGGGGCAGCCGAGCCGGCCAGTGTTGGCTCGATCGTGATTGATCCAGCCTGGGGATCGGTCGTGATCTTTAAACGCTCCAGATGGCGGGGTGAGACTTCCTCCAGCCACACCGTTTGCCAGATGCCGGAGACGCGCGTGTACCAGATGCCCTGCGGATCCAGGCGCTGCTTGCCGCGGAGTTGGGCCCCGCCCGTGGCGTCTTCCACGCGCACGACCAGATGATTCGCACCGTCGGTCAGGGCATCTGTGATATCGCAATGGAAAGGATCGCTGCCGCCCACGTGTTCGCCAACCAGCTTGTCGTTGACCCAGACACGGGAGCGATAATCGACCGCCTCGAAGTTGAGCAGCGTGCGGCGGCCGGGCTTTTTCTGGGCCTCGAGTGTGCGGTGATACCAGAGCGCCTCGGTGGGATCGAGCAGTCGCCGGACGCCGGAGAGCCGCGATTCCGGAGCGAAGGGGACCAGGATCTTTCCGTCCCAATTCGCCGGCTTCGGAGCATCGAGCGAAGTCACGGCGTAGTCCCAAGATCCGTTGAGATTCTGCCACTCCTTGCGCACCAGTTGGGGCCGCGGATACTCTCGCCAAGCGTTCTCAGGCGTTACCTCCGCGCCCCATTGCGTGAGCAGCTCCGATTTAAACGGCCTGGTGGACCGCTGCGGCGTGGGAAGTTGCGGCACGTTGTCGGCATCGACCAGATGCACATCAATAAACTGGCCGCCGCCGGTCTGCCGGCAATGGACGGCCAGCAGATTCTTGCCGGTCCGGAGCACGGCCCGGCCGGCCTCGTCCAAGAGCACGGTCTTGTACTGCGTGATGAATCCCGTAAGCGCGGCGATGCGGGTGCCGTTGAGATACACTTCCGCATCTTCGTCGTGATGGACCAGCAGCGCCGGCCGCGCGGGCAACTCCTTGATCTCGATTTGCCGCCGCAGCCAGATGTTGTCCCCAGCCCAATCGGTGGAAACGCGCGCCCCGGGTGTGGTACGCACGCCGAAACCGCCGAGGCCTTCCCGCCAGGCACTGTCGTTGAAACCCGGCTGCTCCCAGCCGTTGGCGGGCTTGCGCGTCAGGTAGCGCCACGGTCCATCGGAAAGGGGCTCTGCCGCGGCTGCCAGCTGGACGATGGCTATGCCTGCCAACAATAAGACTTTTGCAATCACGTTCCCGCCTGTCATGTTTTCCTCACAGATTGTTGGCAATGCTTTCTCCGCCGTTCATCGAGCCGACCGCCTGCCAGACGTTCAGACTCACGCTGTCTCGAACGAAGCGCACGGAGCCGTCTCCCAGCAAGACATTCACGCCGCCGGGGTGCCGGCTGCGGGCCGCCTTGTGCCGATTGGCCCCGCCTACGCAGGGCAGACCAAAACGAGGGTTGTCGACGCAATAACCGGGCACCATCACGTCGTTCGTTTTCGTGTTGGGTGTGTTCAACGTCATAAAATAGGTGCAGACCTCGTCGTCGTTCTGGATGTCGCCGCGATGATCCTGGTCGCCGTCGTTCTGGGCACCAACTGCTCCGATAAGAGCAGCGTATTGCTGGTGCCGTCCAGAAACTCGTTGAACTTGGGCTCTCGAATCTGCGTGCGCGTTGCCCGGTTCTGATACCCGAAGGGCGCAATGCCAATCGGCACGGCGCCAGTGTGCGGCTGCATGACGTTGCCCCAGTGGAGATTGTAGTTGCCCTTGGCCCGCCAGTAGGTGTCGACCGTGGACATATTGGAGGCCCCCAGGCGATCGCTAGGGCCCGTAGCCAGCTTGGACGTGAACATAATTCCCCAGAGTGTAGGAGTGTGGATCGAGGGCGCCCACCCGCTTGGATCACACGATCTTATTCGATAGCGGGGCGCAATTCGAGCGTCTTTGCGCGAACTTTTGATCCGGCATTGTCGCACGACGTGGCGTCGACGGGTAAGATGGAGTCGCGAAACCGCAAGCGGATCGACGCCGTAGCGGATTAACGTCCCGGATGCCCCTGCCGTACCCATGAAGTATTCCTTTCTTATGTGCGTGTTGCTAAGTAGCCTGTTCGCAAGCGACGCAACGGCCGAGCCAATCGCCCGCGTGGACGATCCTTGGCCCAAGCATGTGATTTATAGCGGCGGCGGAAACATGACCGTGGTGGGGGCCGACTTCACGCAGGATGGCAAGATCGATGTGATCTCCACGTTCGCCGGTGTCGCGAGACTGTTTACGGCGCCCGACTGGCGCGAGACGGCGATCCATCAAGGCCCCGGGCGCAACTGGACTGCCATACATAGCGAAGTGATGGATGTGGACGACGATGGCGATGCCGACTACGTAGGGGCGATTCCCACGCAGGGAGTCTTCTGGCTGGAAAACCCCGGGCCGACAGGGGCGGGCGCTTGGAACCATCACAACATCGATGACGAAATCCACGGCATCCACTGCACGCTGAAGGCCGATGTCAACGGCGACGGAAAACCGGATCTGCTGGTGAACAACTTCGAGAATCACGGCGCCGCGCCCAATTCGCTCACCTGGCTCCAGCGCCCGGCAAATCCGCGGGAAGCCAAGGCCTGGACTCGGCATGTGTTGGCGCGGGGAGATGCGCCGGGAGGCAGCCACTACTTTGGTTTCGGCGACGTCGATGGCGATGGCCGCGCCGATGTCTGTGTGGGAACCAAGGGCGCACCGTTCTCCGGGGGCAACTGGTTCGCCTGGTGGAAGCGTCCGGAGAACGCAGCGCAGGCGTGGCCGAAGAACGTGATCGCCGAGAATCAGATTGGCGCCACGAACATTCACCCCGCCGACTTGAACGGCGACAAAGTCGTTGACTTCTTTGCCACCCGTGGACACGGCCAGGGCGTGGTCTGGTTCGAGGGCCCGCAGTGGAAGCCGCACGAAGTCGATCCGACCTTGGATGGTCCGCATTGTTTGCAGATTGCCGACATCGACGGCGACGGCGATAGGGATGCCGCCACGTGCGCCAAGATCGACAAGCTCGCCGTGTGGTACGAGAACAATGGCCGGGGGCGCTTCACGCCGCACGTGGTGGGAAAGGATCAATCCGCCTACGACCTTCGCATTCTGGACATGGATGCCGACGGCGATCCGGATCTGCTCATCGCTGGAGAATTCAGCGCGAATATCGTCTGGTACGAGAACCGCCGCCGCTAAGCGTTTCAGCGGCGAGCGCGGGCCCGGCGACGTTGCGTTGGAGCCGGCTCCGGGGCCACGGCATCTTCCGCGTTGTTGCCGTCGGCCGTGCGCCGCCGCCAGACTTCGATGAGGGCATCCGTGACCGACAGTGCGACAGGGCCGAGCACCACTCCCGCCATCCCGAAGGACGCCAAGCCTCCCACGACGGCAATGAACACCAGGAGCGGATGAAGTCGCAATCTCTTGCCCACGAGAATCGGGTACAGAAAGTTGTCGATCAAGCCAATAGCGATGCAGCCCCATGCCACAAGGATGGCGGCCTGAACGAACTCTCCTCGGATGGCCAACCCAACGGCGGTAGGTCCCCAGACAACAAACGTGCCCAAAGTGGGGATGACGGCCAGCAATCCCATAATCGCGCCCCACAAAATCGGCGCCGGCAGCCCGAGGAACCAAAAGATCAGTCCGCCCAGAACGCCCTGCACCATCGCCACAACCAGGCTGCCGTAGAGTGTTCCAAAAATTGTGTCTTCAATGCGTTGAAAGGTGCGGTCCGTTTCCTTCGTGGTAAGCGGAAGGAGCGATTTGAGCCGGCTGAGCAGCAGTCGGCGATCCCGGAAAAAGTAAAACAGAATGAACGCCGTGAACAGAAGTTGCGCCGTGACCCACAGGGAGCCGCCCAGGTAGCCGGGCACATTCGTCGCCACGGATGTCACCGCGTCCTGTGCTTCGGCGAGAAGTCCCTGCGATTCCGCCACTTCCGTAATTCGTTGAAGCCACGGATGGCTCGTGGCGGCATCGGCGAACGTCGACTGCAACTCCTCCGCATTCGATGTTAATTGCTTCACAAGCTGGGTGACGACAAACACGGCAGGTGCCATCAAGACGACCGCCACAATTGCCACCGATGCTCCGGCGGCCACGTTCGGCCTTTTAAGGGTGCGCTCCAGCCACGCATGCATCGGATGCGCCACAATGGCCAGCGCGGTGCCCCACGCCAGGGCCGGGAGAAAGGGGACGGCCAAGCGATAGCAAATGTAAAAGGACAGGCACGTCGCGACGACCAGTACGAGAATCAACGCCCGCTCACGGGAAAACCAGCCGTCCGATTCGTCCGCCATTGCTTTGCCCTCCGATTCTTAAGCGCGCCGTCCGCGGAACCGGTTCGACAAAGCAATTGTAATGCCTAATCACGAGCTCTTGGCGGAGTCTGGGGTGGGGTCGGGCTTGGAGATTGAAGGCCTGACGCCTATTCTTTCAGTAGCACGGCGTTCCTTTGCGGCTGTTGGTTGCGGCGCTGTGACGGAGGATGACGGGAGGCCCGATGTCTGAGACGATTCTCTTTCCTGGTTCGCGCGTCGGCAACAGCGATGGTCTGGCCGCCGAGCAGTTATCGATCGGCGAGTATCTCATTCGCCGTTTGCAAGAATACGGCCTGCGGGACGTGTTTGGCATCCCGGGCGATTACGTGCTGACGTTCTACTCGCTGCTGGAGAAAAGCCCCATTCGGGTCATCGGCTGCACGCGCGAAGATTGCGCCGGGTTCGCCGCAGACGCGTACGCGCGCGTGAATGGGCTGGGCGCCGTGTGCGTGACGTATTGCGTGGGCGGGCTGAGCTTGTGCAACTCCATCGCCGGGGCGTATGCGGAGAAGTCGCCGGTGGTGGTCATCACCGGATCGCCGGGGATGAAGGAGCGGTTCAATAATCCGCTGTTGCACCATCGCGTGCGGGATTTTCGCACACAGTTGGAAGTCTTCGAGAAGTTGTGCGTGGCATGCACCGAGTTAAGCGATCCGCCCACGGCCTTCCGTGAGATCGATCGCGTGCTGGACGCCGTGGTGCGCTTCAAGCGGCCGGGGTACATCGAGATCCCGCGCGATATGACCAAGGTGGTGCCGGGAACACCCTATGGTCTGAAGTATCCCGAGCCGGAGAGCGATCCCGAGGCATTGAAAGAAGCTTTGGACGATGCAGACCGCTGGCTCTCCAGCTGTCAGCGGCCGGTGATCATCGCCGGAGTCGAGATCCACCGCTTCGGCTTGCAAGAAGAGTTGCTGGCCCTGGCCGAGGGGTCACGCATTCCCATCACCACCACCATGCTGGGCAAGAGCGTCATCCGCGAAGTGCATCCGCTGTTCGTGGGCCTGTACGAAGGCGCGATGGGACGCGAAGAAGTCACGCGGTTCGTGGAGGAGAGCGATTGCGTGATCCTGCTGGGGACGTTCATGACCGACATCAACCTCGGCATCTACACGGCCAATCTCGATCCGGGAAAGTGCATCTACGCCACCAGCGAGCAGCTGCGCATCCGGCATCACCACTTTCACGGCGTGCTGCTGGGCGACTTCATTCGCGGGCTGGCCCAACGCAAGCCGGTCGTGCCTAAGCGAATCATGCCCCCATCGCCCGCGTCGCAGACCGGCAAGTTCGAGCTGCGGGCCAACGAGCCGATGACCATCATGCGGCTGATTGCCCGGCTGAACGAAATCCTGGATGAGAGCAGCGTGGTGATTGCCGATGTCGGCGACGCACTGTTTGCAGCCACGGAGCTGCTCATCCGGCAGCACACCGAGTTTATCAGCCCGGCGTACTACACCTCGATGGGCTTCGCCGTGCCGGCCGCCTTAGGCGTGCAGGTGGCCAATCGCAAACTGCGGCCCGTCGTCCTCGTGGGCGACGGCGCTTTTCAGATGACGGGCATGGAACTCTCGACGGCAGTGCGGCATCACTTTAATCCGATCGTGATTGTGTTGGACAACAAGGGCTACGGCACCGAGCGGCTGTTGCATCCAGGGGACGATTTCAACGACATCCACACCTGGGACTACAGCAAACTACCCGAGATTTGGCGCGGCGGCCGGGGTTACGAAGTGCGCACCGAAGGCGAGTTCGACGCCGCGCTGCGCAGCGCCTGGGCCGATGCGTCGCAACTCAGCCTGATCCAGGTGCATCTGCCCATGTACGATCACAGCATTGCCTTGAACCGTTTGGCAGAGAAATTGAGCAAACGGGTGTAGTCGTGACTTGTGTGCGACCGGATTGCTTTGATGCTACGTGGCTTGCGGCCGTGTCTTACGTAAGATAAAGTGGCTTTATCTATTTCTGATAAAGTGGCTTTATCTTAGGCATGGCCCACTGGAAGTTCTACGGTCGAACGGAACAGCTAGCTGATTTGGAGCGAATGCTCGCCCGTAAACGCTGGTTTTTTGCCAAGGTTACAGGTCGCCGTCGAATCGGTAAAACGACGCTCATCCAGCAAGCGATGCAGGAACTCGGCAACAAGCAGCCCGTGTTCTACGTGCAGATTCCGGACTCCGAGCCAGCCGGTGTCCTCTCGGCAGTGAACGACGCCTTGGAGACTTTCCAGGTGCCTGCCGACCGGCATCCTCATCCCAACGACCTGCTACAACTTGCGAAGTTGCTGGAGGCGATGGCCGAGGCCGGGTATATCCTGATCCTGGATGAGTTCCAATACTTCAATCGCAAGGGCTACGAGGAATTCTGCTCGTACTTGCAGGCGAGTGTGGATCGGCTGGCAGCGAAGGCAGATCAGGTGCGCGGCGGGTTGATTGTCCTCGGCTCGATCCACACGGAGATGGTGGCCTTGCTCGAAGATCGCACGGCTCCACTCCACAGCCGAGTAACCGACACTATCAACCTTACGCATCTCGACATCGGCTCCATCCTGTCCATCCTTCAAGATCATGCCGAGCCGACCCCAGAGCGGCTCTTGTTTCTTTGGAACCTCTTCGAGGGAGTTCCCAAGTTCTACCGTGACTGCTACGAACAAGACGTGCTTGCTGCCCCGCGCAAGACACTGCTTCGCCGAATCTTCTTTGAGAGTTCGTCGCCGCTGCGGTCGGAAGCCGAGAACTGGTTTCTGCGTGAACTGCATGGACGGTACGATGTTGTCTTGAAGTTCGTGGCTCGCAATCCTGGGCGAATGCACAAGGAACTGGTTCAAGCGATTCGAGAGGCAAGCGGAACTGCTGATACACAAGTCGGCGGCTACTTGAAGGTGCTCATCGAGCGATTCGGGCTGATCGAACGCAAGCTGCCGGTGTTCTCCAGGCCGGAAGCAAAGCGCAGCCGCTACTACGTAACCGACAATTTTCTCCGCTCGTGGCTGGCGGCGCTGGCCAACCCCGTTTCAGCGATCGCATTTCGGCCACTCGACGAGTTGATTGATGAAGCCGATCAGCGTCTGGCGGAAGTCGAAGGCCGTTCACTGGAGAAACTGGCTGGCCAACTTTACGAGGAGCGAAGCCGCAGGGAGCTTGGCGATTTTCCGATCACGCATCGAGTGCAAGGTTTCTGGGACAAGGCCGGCACTGAGATCGATCTTGTGGCTTTCAATGAAACGACCGAATCCATTCGCTTCGGCTCGTGCAAACGGTCACCCAAGAAGCTGATAGCCGATGTGAACAACTTCAAACAGCACGTTGAGCGGTTTCTTGAGGCGATGCCGAAGTATCAAGACTGGACCAGGCAGTTCGTTGGCATCTCACCCGTGTTGGATGCAGAGCAACGAACCATCCTGACCAGTCACGAAATCCTACCGCAGGACTTGAACGACCTTACGATGGGATTGAATTGACCGACGATCACTTCCGGCCAGACCCCTTAAAGCCGCAAGCGCGGCGCTGAGCGCCACGGGGTGGATATTGGTTAGCGCCCGGTGCGCCGGGCGCGTTGCCACAGCATCAGGCCCCAGAAGGTGAGAAAGCCGAGCACGCAGACGAGGACGACCAACGCCCGCCGGACATCGTGGTTGAAGAGATACGCTCCAACGGCGTGAAAGATGCCCCAGGCTAGCACGCCCAGGACGACGAAAGCGATCGCGCGTGTTTTCCAAACGTCGGGCGTCATGACGTTACATTGTTAGCATCGACCCGGCTGTTCGACCAGGGGCCAGACTCAGACCGTGCGGGGCGTTGGGTTGCCGATGACCGCCGATCTGTTGCCCGCGCGAGAACGATTGCATCCAGGTCACAAGTTGCGATTGGATTTGCGACATGAGCCCCGGCCAGGCGTTCAAGCGACGCGGACGGAACAGGCGGATGCCGGGATACCACGGCGAAGTCTGCTGTCCCAGGGGCCACTGCCAACCCCAGGCAAAGGGCAGCACCAGCCAGACTTCTTTGCCCAGGGCTGCCGCGAGGTGGGCCGTCAGATCGTCGATCGTGATGATCAGGTCGAGCGACGATAACTGCGCGGCCAAGGCATCGATGGCATCGACTTGCGGCAAACGCAGAGGCGGAGGGCCATCCCCGGAAAGCGACGCCAGCTCCGCCGGCGAGGCATCGGGCAGCAAGGCGATGAATCGTCCCTCGCCGGTTTGCAGCAGCGGCTGCCAATGTTCGATCGCCGGGGCCCGGCTCGTCCCGGCTTGCACATTCGTTTTATGTCGACCGCGCCACAACAGGCCGATCTGAGGACTTTCGCCCGAGCCTGGCAACGACTGTCGCGCTCTCGCCACCTCGGACGGCGCCGCCAGCAGCGGTTGCCGGCGATGAAAGTCCGCGGCCTGATAATCCAACAGCTGCGGCAGCTCCGACATCGCCACCTGGATATCGCACTTCCGCGACGAGGCGCCGAAGGGCGCGACCTCGGCCGTGGGGAACGTGCGAGCGAGGAGCGGCACCAACTGCGGATCACAGGTGATCGTCGTGTGCTCGGCACGGAACACGATCTCCCGCAGGCAGGCGGACAGCATCAAGGTGTCGTTCAGCGCGGCATCGCCATGCACGAGAATTCGCCGGCCCGCCAACGAGGCGCCGTCCCACAAGGGGATGCCCTCGACGTGCGGCGAGGATTGGCCTGGCGTTTTCCAGCGCCAGGCATACTCTTGCCAACCGCGCGAGAAATCGCCCTGTTGCAACAAGATTTGAGCCCGCGCGCAGTGGGCGGCGGCGAAGTCTGCCTCTGCGGCCAGGAGCTGATCGCACTCGGTGAGCGCTTCCGGCAGGCGGCCTTGGTGTCGCAACGTGTTGATGAGGCGCAGTTGCGTCTGGCCATGCGGCTGAATCGCCAGCGCCTGGCGATAGCCGTC
>JBGTDH010000824.1:0-3988 GCA_041748435.1 Pirellulales bacterium | reverse complement strand
TCGATCGCACCAAGGGCGTGGGCATTCTCACCAAGGAGGAGGCCCTCAGCCGCAGTTGCAGCGGTCCCATTGCGCGGGCTAGCGGGGTGACGCGCGATCTCCGCAAGGACGAGCCATACCTGGCTTACGCCGATTTCGATTTTCAAGTCTGCTGCATGAAATCGGGCGATTGCTTTGCCCGTTATCTCGTGCGGATGGCCGAGATGCGGGAGAGCCTGAAGATTGTCTCGCAGGCAATCGAGAACCTGCCCGGCGGTCCGATCAACGTCGATATCGGCGAGCGGACCACTATTCCCGACAAGCGGCAGGTGTATCAGACGATTGAAGGGACGATCTCGCACTTCGAGCTCACAATGACCAACCGCGGCTTCGAGACGCCGCACGAGGAGTGCTACGGCGCGATCGAGGCCCCCAACGGAGAGCTCGGGTTCTACCTCGCCGGGGATGGCACGCAGTGCGCTTACCGCGCGCGTTGCCGGCCGCCGTCGTACATTCACTTTGCCGTCTTCCCGCACCTCATCCGCGGCCACACGCTGAGCGACGTGGTGGCCGTGCTGGGAAGCCTGAACATCATCGCCGCGGAACTGGACCGGTAGTCGAATAACAACGCACAGCAAGAAAAGATTTACCACAGAGGCACAGAGTTCACAGAGAGGACAAACAAGACAGTTACGGAGAGAGTGGTTTCTCTTTTCTACTCTGTGCCCTCTGTGCCTCTGTGGTTAGTTCCCGCATGCCCACCGAACGAATTTTGACCGACGAAATGCGAGACGCCATTAAGGCGTATTTCCCGCGCTATCCGAACAAGCGGGCCGTCACGCTGCCGGCGCTGCACATTGTCAACGAACGGCTGCGGTGCGTGCCCCTGCAGGCGGTGGTGGAAGTGGCCGAGATGCTGGAGCTGGCCCCGGCCGAGGTGCAAGACACGCTCAGCTTCTATGGCTTTTTTAAGCAGGACGCTCCGCACGGCCGCACGCGGGCCTGGGTCTGCCGTTCGATCAGTTGCGCCTTGCGAGGCGGCGAGGAGATTCTCGATCATCTCTGCCAAAAGCTGGGCATCGACCCCGGGGAGACGACACGCGACGGCGCGCTGACGATTGAAGCCGCCGAATGCCTGGGCGCCTGCGACTTCGCCCCGTGCATGCTGGCCGGCAAAGAGTTGCACAAGGATTTGACCCGCGACCGAGCCGACGACTTTCTCAAGACTATCCAAACCACCGGCTAAGCGACCCGCTTGCGGTTTCGCCACCGTTTCACACCATGCCGACCTTCGAACCAGTTCTGCTCGCGAATATCCACAAGCCGGAGAGCCACACGCTGCGCGTGTACGAAGCGGCTGGTGGATACTCCGCGCTGCGGAAGATGGTCACGGAGAAGACCCCTGCGGACGTGATCGAAGTGGTGAAATCGAGCAATCTCCGCGGCCGCGGCGGGGCCGGCTTCCCCACCGGCCTGAAGTGGACGTTCCTCCCCAAGGATCATCCCGGCCCGATCTACATGTGCATCAACGCCGATGAGAGCGAGCCGGGCACGTTCAACAATCGCATCTTGATGGAGTTGGATCCGCACCAGGTGCTGGAGGGAATTATTCTCTCCAGCTACGCCACGCGGGCCACAACGGCCTACGTGTATCTCCGCTACGAGTATCCGCTTTGCCTGGAGCGCATGCAGCAGGCCATCGACGAAGCGTATGCGGCCGGTTATCTCGGAAAGAACATCCTCGGAAAGGAGTTCTCGCTGGAGGTGTACATGCATCGCGGCGCGGCGGCGTACATCTGCGGCGAAGAGACGGGCCTGATCGAAAGTCTCGAAGGCAAGCGTGCCTGGCCGCGCATTAAGCCGCCGTTTCCGGCCGTCGAGGGACTGTTCCACAAGCCCACGGTGGTGAACAACATCGAAACCGCGGCCTGCGTCACGCACATTTGTGCTCGCGGACCGGAGTGGTTCAAGACCATCGGCGTGCCGGCCGATCCGAGCAATCCGCGCGATCCGGGCAGTTACGGGCCGAAGCTGTATTGCCTCAGTGGACATGTCAACAAACCCGGCTGCTACGAAGCGCCGCTAGGCATCACGTGCCGCGAGTTGATCAACGAGTACGGGGGCGGCGTGTGGAAGGGTCGCAAAGCCAAGGCGGCCATTCCCGGCGGCATCAGCATGGGCCTGCTCACCGAAGCCGAGTTCGACACGAAGCTCGATTTCGCCGGCCCTGGTAAGGTCGGATGTCTCGGCCTGGGCACGGCGGCGGTGGTCGTGCTGGACGAGACCGTGTCGATGGTCGACTTTCTGCACAACAGCGCCCGCTTCTTCGCTCACGAAAGCTGCGGCCAATGCACCCCGTGCCGTGAGGGGACTGCCTGGGCGTTGACCATCCTAAATCGCATTCGCGCGGGCAAGGGTCGGCTCAAAGACCTGGACCTGCTGCTGGAGATCGGCGACACGATCGGCATCATCCCCGGCACCACGATTTGCGGCCTGGCCGACGGCGCCGCCTGGCCCATGAAGAACGCCATCCGCAAATTCCGCGGCGAGTTCGAGGAATACATCAAACGCACCAACCCCAACGGATACATGGAAACGCGAGCCGTCCCGGCGCTGGAAATGGCCGGAGCGCACTAAGATGATCACAACTTTTGATCACGCAGTCAGCCGACTTCCGGTAGCGTCTCAATTGAGGGTCTTGCATACCATGGTAGACGACCTCCTCTCCGGGAAGGATCCAGCCATCGCCGTACTGCGCCAACACGCTGAGGTCGTTGGCGCACGAATGGTTTTGGTCGGTGGCGTAGCAGTGATTACCCACGGCTATCGACGCCCAACCAAGGATCGGGATGTGCTGGTAGATTACCGGACGGTGAGTGCATTGGCCGATCGGTTGATGGATGATCCCGATTGGGAGCGGCTGGAGATCCGCCAGTATGCGTTCGTGCATGGCCCGACGGGCATTCCCGTCGACTTTCTCGTATCGCGTGATTTGATTCAACTTGGACGGCCATATTACTTTCCTGATGTCGACAAGGTCGAATCGGTGGGAAGCATCGAGGGCATTTCGGTGATTGGCTTGCACGAGTTGCTCTTCTTCAAACTCTTGGCGGGCCGCATGCAGGATTTGGCGGACATCATGGAGTTGTGCAAGTGTCATCTAGATGTTATCGATGCCGAGCGCGTGGTCGGCGTTCTGGAGCGAGAGGACGACGACCTGCGGCAGACGTTCCTGGACCTCTTGAAGAAAGCACCCATCGAGATCGCCAATGAGCGGCGATTGGGCCAGGGGAATCCTAACAACTATCGGCACTTGGACTAAGCAATGGGCATTGTTCTCATCGACGGCAAAGAGATCCAAGTCGGCGATCAGGAACGCCTGAATGGCATCCAGGTGGCGCGGCGGGCCGGCGTCGAGATCCCGCATTACTGCTGGCACGCGGGCCTCACCGTGGTGGCCAGTTGTCGTATGTGTTTGGTGGAGACCGGCACGAGAAATAAGGACACCGGGCAGATCGCCATGATGCCCAAGCTGGTGCCGGCCTGCCAGACGCCGGCCAAGGACGGCACGGTGTTCATCACCAACAGCGCGCAGATCCAGAAGGCCCGCGCGATGGTGGAAGAGGATTTGCTCATCGATCATCCCATCGATTGCCCCATTTGCGACAAGGCCGGCGAGTGCCTGCTGCAGGACTACCACTTCGAGCATGGCCAGAAGGAGCGACGGGCCGATATCAAACCCTTCACCAGCCGGCGGCGCGAGATGGGAGACACCGTCACGCTGTTTGTCGATCGCTGTGTGATGTGCAGCCGTTGCGTGCGGTTCACGCGGGAGATCAGCGGCACGAGCGAGCTGATGATCATCAACCGCGGCAGCCACGAGGAGATCGATGTCTTCCCCGGCTATCCGCTGGACAACAAGCTCTCGGGCAACGTGGTCGATCTCTGTCCCGTGGGCGCTCTGGGAGACAAAGATTTCCTGTATCAGCAGCGCGTCTGGTTCATGAAG
>JBGTDH010000823.1:0-9021 GCA_041748435.1 Pirellulales bacterium | reverse complement strand
CCAGTGCTCGTTGGCATTCTCCTCTCTTCTTCGTTACCTTCGTTTGCTTCTGTTCAAATCCGATCGGTGGCGGACTCCGGGCACTCCTCGAACGCCGAGCCGTCCAGCCAGGAAGCAGCCTGGAAGTCGAAAGAACGGCCGAACCAGTCACTGAAGCTGCGTCCGATGTGGCTGCCGGCGCTCCGAGTGAACCCCAACCAAAGCATCGCCCTGCAGCGGAGAAAGCGGGACAGGTTGGACAGGGGCGTAGGAAAGCGGGACAGGTTCGGGACAGGTTCGATATTGGCAGGATGGGAGGTGGTCATGAAAGCCATGTCCCAGTGGTGCCGGCTACTTCGATACTTCGTGGCGATGTGGGGCATCGGGTCATGTTCGTATCAGGATGGCAAAAGGATGCTCGGGCCGCAAGAAACGCGGGGCAACTCTGTTCCGGCCCTGCGGCGTGACGGCAAGGGGATTACAATACATTCGCTGGCCAAGAAGGCTTTGTTGTTTGTGGGTCGAGCGTTCGATGGTCGACGAAATACCGCCGCGGGTGTTGATCCTTGCCGGGCCGGTGGAGCGCGAGTGCGTGACGGGCATCTTACACGGTTCGTGCGACGTCGTAGATAGCGCCACGACGGAGTTGCCCGAGGTAATAGTCGTCGTGCATCCGCGGCCTTTGGCATCAGGACATGCCGAAGAGCTTGCACACCGGGAGTCAGCCGCGCGTCCGGCCGTCGTGGTCGTTGGGCTAACGGCCGACGATGCCGATCTCTTACTACCCACCGACTTCCTGCCGCGTGAGCTCGTCTTGGCGTGCCGGTTGTTGGCACAAGTGGTGCGTCTGCGGCGACGGTTAGAGGAACATGCCCAACAGGGACTGGCCTGGCGTCAAGAGGCGGCGCTGGACGCGCTCACGCAGTTGCCCAATCGCCGGGCTTGGCAGGAAGAGCTATGCAAGCGTAGCGAGGCGGCTCGCGCCGGCGGCCAGTCGCTTTGCGTGGCCCTGGTCGATCTGGATCATTTCAAGCAAGTGAACGATGGCTGGGGCCATGCGGCGGGCGATCAGTTGCTGATCAGCACAGGGGCCGCGCTGCGGCACAGTCTGCGACAGCACGATTTTGTGGCCCGCCTGGGAGGCGATGAATTCGGCTTGCTGCTCTCGGGCCTTGATGCGACCAGCGCCGCCCCGGTCATCGAACGGGTGCGAGCCGGATTGCCCTCGCGGATTGCCCAATCGACGCCGCATGTGACCAGCGTGAGCATCGGCTACGCCGTCTTCGACGGCCACGATGCAGTCACGCCCGAGACGCTCCAGGCACGGGCCGACCTTGCCCGCCGGCTTGCCAAGACGCAGGGGCGGGATCGGACCGTGGGGAGTTAGCCGTTCCGAGTTCAACTCGCCGAGCTCAGGTTGCCCGTGTGTCTGCGCTTCAGCGGCACGGCGGTCATGGCGCGAATGTGCTCAAGCGTTTGCGAGCCGAACTTCTGTTCGACTTTGGCCAGGTAAGCAGGGTTGCTGAAATAGGTCTGGAAAGCGCGGTCGCGAAAGCCGAGCACCTCGTCGGCGCCGAGGTGATTTGTACACAGCGGAAGGCTATCGAACGCGTGCTGCGAATAGCCCGCCCAAGTTTCGGGAAGCTGCCAACCTCGCGATTGGGCCAGCGCATAAAGCTGCGAGCCGGGATAGGCCATGGCACAGTAAAAGTTGCCGAAATCGCAGTTGAGCTCCAGCGCCAAGTCCAGCGTCTCTTGCATCGTCTGGTGGTCGTCTTCGGGAAGACCGAAGATATAGTTGCCGATGACGTTGATGCCGGCATCGTCCAGACTTTTCAGAGTGGCGAAGATGTCTTCCTGGTCGAATCCTTTCTGGACGTCGGTGCGGACGCGTTCGTTGGCGGCTTCGATTCCCAACGCCAGCCAATGAAAGCCGGCCCGCTTGAGCTTGTCCAGCATTCCGGCTTTGATGGTGTCGACGCGTGCATAGGCCCAGATGTTGAGGTCCAGGCCGCGCTCGATGATCAAATCGCAAATGCCCTCCACATGCGTGCGGTTGAGGACGAACATCTCATCGGCAAATTTGACATTCTGCACGCCGTAGTGCGAGTGGAGGTGCTCCAGGTCGTCGACCACGCGCTGCGGACTCCAATAGCGGTAACTATTGGTGGTGGCCTTGAGGCCCAGCTGCGCCTCGCCGCTCTTAAAGGGCGCCTGGATGCAGCAGAACGAACACTTGTAGGGACAGCCCAGCGTGGTGTAGACCGCCGCATACGGCGAACGGTTCAGATGCCCGAGACAATGCCAGTTATGGGCCCTGTAGCGGTGCATGGGCAGCAAGTCCCACGCTACTCCGGGCATCTCCTGATCGAGGTTGGTGACCAGCGGCGCGGCTGGTCCGAAGCAGAGGTCGTTCCCCTGGCGAAACCCGAGATCGTGGACCAATGCCAGATTTGGATTCACGGAGCCCATAGCCGACAGAAGTTCGATCAGCGTGTAAAGACCTTCGCCTCGGCTGACGAAGTCGCAGGCCTCCTCGCGCAGCGTCTGCTCGGGCAAGGCCGCGACATGGCCGCCCAGCAACAGAACCGGCTGCTCCGGATCAAGCTGTTTGATTGCCGTGCAAACGGCGCCGGCGGCCGGCATAATCTGCGTCGAGGCAGACGGTTGGTGTCCGTAGACGACGATGGCCGCCAGCCGTGGCTTTAGATCCTTCACGCGCTGGGCCGTCTCGTCGGCGTTCAGCTCTTCCGCCTCGGCATCGACTACGGCGACCTGAAAACCCCGGCCGCGAACAAAGCTGGCCATCAGTCCCGCCCACACCGGCGGCTCGATGGCTGCTAGCTCCGTGGCCAGGCTTTGATAGACCCGCTTGCGGCTGGCAGGGTTAACCAGCACGAGATCGATCTGTCGCATAGGAGAGTTAAAGACGAGATCTTTATCGTTTTACGCTTCCAACGCATGTCGTGAAGCTACTTGGATCATACGGCCTTTGCGGATCAATCTGCAACAGCACACTGCTCGCCAAACAGGGCTTGGAAGACAAGCAGCGCTGCGTAGCCAACCCAGAACGTGCTGAGGGCGCTGAGCAGGCCAACCAGGGCCGTCATCCCTTGATTCGAACAGCGGAACTCAACCTGGTTGAGTCCAGGCTCAAGCAGGATGGCCTTGTAGGCCAGGTTGCCGACGTGGATGTGTCGAGGGCGACCGTTCACCTGCGCGCTCCACCAAGGGTGCCAGACATCGCTGTAGAGCAACCAGACGTGCCGGCCGGTAGGGTTCACAACGCGAATATTTACCCGGTTGGCATTGAATCGGGTGACTTCATGCTCCAGTTGCAGACGAGTCATCGCCTCGAGCGCTGGATTATCTCCGACCGGATGCAGGGGACCGGCGACATCTTGTGGCGCAGTTCCGTCCGGCGCGGTCAGATAGACGAGGTCTCCACGATACGTTGAATCGGTGATCCAACCTGCGACCTGGCGCCTGGCG
Source organism: Pirellulales bacterium (assembly GCA_041748435.1). GTDB lineage: Bacteria > Planctomycetota > Planctomycetia > Pirellulales > JBGTDH01 > JBGTDH01. The sequence goes on along the minus strand of JBGTDH010000823.1, from coordinate 5,550 downwards.
CCGATCGCAGCCGCCGAAAAAAAGTGCAGTTTGCCCTCGCTGCCGCTGATCCTGGCCGCCGCCGGGTGGAAGGGAAAAACGAGCATGCTATAAGTCAGGTGGCCGCGCACGGGCTGCCCGTATTCTTTGGGGCCATCGCGCCAGTAGGCACGGAGGTAATGGTCCAACGGCAAGAGCCAGTTGTCGACTCTTGACGAGCAGCCAAGCTCATCGACGTACAGAAAGGCGTTAAGCGACCAGTAATTGCTCCCATAGGCTCCCGTAGGATCGGGCACCGCAGCCAGGCGAGGGTGTCCGCGAATCACGTTCTGGTCGAACCAGGTTCGCTGAGCTGCGGCGGTCAGCTCCACATCGCCGTGCGGCGGGTCGGAATCAGGTGGTCTCAGGCGCACGTCAGCATACGGAATTGGTGCGAAGCGGAAGGCCGCTAATCCTGCCGGCGAAAGTCGAATGGTCTTCTGGGAAAGTAGATCGAACTTGTAGCCGTAGACGTCGGCAGCCAGCAACGCAAGCACAAGAGCGGGAGTCCAGCGGAATCTCCGGCATCGAGAGGAAAATCCGATCGCCAAAAAAGCGCCGCCACAGAGGCACGCCAGAAGTGCGGTCCAAACCAAGCGGATCCGCAAGGGATCTGCTAATAGCACCTGAGTGCAAAGGGACGCCGTCGTCCGCTGCTCGGCGAAATAATCGACCATCGATCGGGAAAGCACGTAATTCTGAGACAGAGCCCCAAGGCAGACCGATAAGGCGATTAAGAACACCGCTGCCATGAGCAGTTCCAGGCGGGTGCGGCGGCCCGACACAAAGGCCGCTTCGAATCCGCGACCCGCCAAGAGAATTAGAAACACTTTGACCAGAGGGCCAAGCATCCCCACGTGCCGAAAATACTTCATAAACGGCCAGACATGCCAAAACAGACTGGCGGGAAATATTCCGGCGCTGAAGAGGATCAACAGGGCCGCTGTGGCCGCCAAGGCAAAACTGCGCCGCCAGTCGACCACGATCCCGAACAGCATCAAGGGTAGGCAAATCACACCGCAGTACAGCGTGTAGTCCAGCAGAGGCGAAACGCCGACTGTCATCTCCAGCCACTTGCGGAAATTAACCTGTGAACCGTAGTTCAGGAACACGTCCAAGCGGACCGTGCCATCGGCCTCGCGGTCGACGTAGTAGTTAGCAATCGACTCCGTACCCGCCGTGAGCGCGCTATGCACCAAAAGCGCAGAGAGCGCAAACGTCGCGAGCACTCCCGGCCAAACAGTCCCTCTCCGCAGAACCCTCGGCAGCTTACGCAGATCCGTGCGATTGGCGATGAAATGACAGCAGAAATAGAGGACCACCGCCAGAGTCTGTACGGGTAAACAATAGGGAAGATTGCCCAGCGCCTGGACGAGCGCCAGGTTAATGGCCAGCAGCAGCGGCCAACTCCGCTGGGTGTCGAGGAAGCGATGAACAAGGTGCAGAATCAACGGCAGGCATGCGTAGATGTGGAAGTTGAACCAGGGCTGATCCACCCACAGCAGAGAGCCGCTCGCGGCCACCAGCACGAATCCGCGGGCCCAGCTCGATTCCAGGTGCTTTCCCGAGAGCAGCCACATCCCGATCAGATAGAGCATCTCTTCCCACAGCATCGCCACGTGAAACAGGGTGAGAAAATTGACGTTCTTAAGCAGGCTTCCCGCAAGGGACAGCACGTTGATCGAGAACGTATTCTGCAGGCCGCTCCACACCGTGCTGACCGTGCCATGCGTCAGAAAGGGCATCCACAGCGGGTACTCTCCGGACGTAACCTTGTGATTCAAGAAGTAGTATTGCGTTGTCAGGAATTGAAATCCGTCGTGGCCCCGCATGATCCGGCCGTCAACGATCAGCCACGCGGCAGTGGCCGCATGAACGAGGAGGATCGTGGCGAGAATCCAACGCCCCTGCTGGCGGTCCGAAGGAGCAGGGTAAGGTCTCGCGGCTGAACGAGAAGCACTCACGGTGATTAGGAAGCAGTTAGAAGGGACCGCGAAACTCGAGCAGCTCCGTCGCAGGGACGTGGCCACCGTCCCAAGGCGCATCGTTCGCTCGAACGAGAGCATGGGCCGCGGCGGCAATCTTGCGGGCATCGGGATAGTACAGGTTTTCCAGCGACTTGGTGGTCGGACAAACGACGGGGGCAAAACCGAGGCGGCGAAAAGCGAAACTCGTTCCGCCCAACGCTTCTCCTACCGCCGCCACAATCTCGGCGCTGGCTCCAACAAACGTCCAATCCGAATCGACGACCAGCAGCCGGCCCGTCTTGCGCACCGAATCGGCGATGGTAGCCACGTCCAACGGGCTGAGGGAAACGGGATCGATCACTTCCGCCTCGATGCCCCCTTCCCGCAAGCTCTCGCGCGCTCGCAGGCACTCTGCCACCATGTAGGAAATGCCCACCACGGTAACATCCTTGCCGGGCGACAAGATGCGGGCTTTCCCGAACGGCACGCAATAAGACTCCTCGGGCACATGGCCCTTGAGGAAATGCGTCAGTCGATGCTCGACGAAGATCACGGGGTCATTCTCGCGGATGCTTTGGATCAGGCAACCCTTGGCGTCGTAGGGAGTGACGGGCGCGACGACGCGCAGCCCGGGGATGTGCATGAACAGACTGTGTAGCCCTTGCGAATGCTGCGCGCCTTGCCCCCAGCTCCGGCCGATGACGGCGCGAATGACCAGCGGTACCGAGACGGCGCCGCCAAACATGTAACGGCTCTTGGCGGCAATGTTCACAATCTGGTTCATGGCCAGCAGCATGAAATCCATGCGGATATGCGTCAGTATGGGCCGCATTCCCGCGATAGCCGCGCCAATGGCCACGCCGGTCATGCCTTCCTCGGCCAGCGGAATATCGAAGGCCCTCTGCGAGCCAAATTGCTCGGCCAGACCGCGCGTGGTGCCGTACATGCCCTTGAAATCGTCGATGCCTTGTCCGAGCACGAAGACCGAGGGGTCCCGCGCCATTTCCTGCGCGGTGGCCTCGCGTATTGCTTCGGAATAGCTGAGCACTCGTTCCACGGCGGCCTCTAACAGTGCAAATCGGTGAGAAGTTCCCGCTCGTCGGGAAACGGACTCTGTTCCGCGAAAGCAAAGGCTTCCCGCACCTCGATCTCTACTTGCTGCTCGATGCGGTTCCGCGTGGCAGGATCGAGGAGTGCGGCCACGCGGCTGACTTGATCGGCCGCGCGCCACGGTTGCACTTCGTCGGCCGATCGATAGCCGGCCTGAAAATCTTCGTTCGGTCCCACGTGCTCCATCCAGCGGGAGCAATGGCACTCGAAGAAATAGGGACCGGGCTGCCCCGCGCGAATCTTCGCAGCCGCTTCGCTCACGCGCTCGTGAATGCGGAACACATCCATATCGGGGACGGTCTCGCACGAGATGCCAAACGCCCGCACCAGCGCGGGAATGTTCATCGCCTGCCGAACCGAAGGACGCGAGTGGATCGCCAGACCATTGTTCTCGCAGATAAAAATCAAAGGGAGTTTCTTTAGCGCGGCGAAGTTCAGGCTCTCGTGGAAGACCCCCTCTTCGACCGCACCATCGCCAAAAAAGCTGGCCACGACGCGCCGCTCGCCGCGCATCTGAAGGGCCAAGGCATAACCCACGGCGAACGGGATGGTGGTGCCCACCACGGCCGAGGTGCCCATCACGCCCGCCGCCACATCGATGAGATGCATCGATCCGCCCTTGCCGCGGGCGCAGCCGTCTGCTTTGCCGTACAGCTCGGCGATCATCTTTTTCAGATCGCCCCCTTTGGCCAGATACATAGCGTGGGAACGATAGGTGCCAAACGTCACGTCGTCTGCCTGCAGCGCCTCGCAGGCGCCAACGGCCACCGCTTCCTGGCCAATCGAAAGATGCACCGGACTGAGAATGCGGTCGCTTGGGTAAACGCGCGCAATTTCCTCTTCCACGCGACGGCAGCGATACAGCGACCAGTAGAAGCGTTCTTGCAGAGGTTGATTCATACTTGAGACCCGGCTAACGCAATCTCGACCATCCAGTGATAGGTATTCATCAATCCCTGCCGCAGCGAGGTCTTCGCCGTCCAGCCTAATTGCGCCAGAGCCGTGCCGTCCAGAGCCTTCAAGGGCATGCCGTCGGGCCGCTGGGAGTTGAAGTGCAGCTCGCCGCGAAAACCGACGATCTGGGCCGTCAGTTCCGCTAGCTCGCGAATGCTCACATCCTGCCCGGCGCCGATATTGATCGGCAGGTCCGAATCGTAGCGATCCATCAGCAGCACGCAAGCTTCCGCCAGGTCGTTGACATAGAGGAACTCGCGTCGCGGCGCACCCGTGCCCCAGATTTCGACGCTCGCATGCCCTTCCACTTTAGCGCGGTGCATGCGCGCCAACAGGGCCACGGTCACATGGGTGTCTTCCAACTCCAGGCTGTCTCCCGGCCCATAGGGATTGGCCGGAATGGCGCAGAGGAAGGGTGCCCCGTATTGCGCGCGGTACGCCCGGCACAACTGAATCGCGGCGAGTTTAGCAGTCGCGTAAGCCTCGTTCGTGGGCTCCAGAGGACCGGTCCACAGGTCGCTTACCTGCATCGGCTGCGAACAGAGCCGCGGGTAACAGCACGAGCTGGCCAGGTAGAGAAGCTTGCGCACCTGGTGCCGATGCGCGGCCGCGATCAGATGCGTGCCAACCAGTAAATTGTTCCGCATCAGATCGGCGGGATAAGCCTGGTTCGCCGCGATACCCCCGGATTCTCCGGCGGCCACGAAAACATATTCGGGCCGCGCGTTGGCGAAGAACCGCTCGACCTCCTCGGCGTGCGTCAACTCCGGCTCTTGCCCACGCCCGCCCAGAACCGTCTGGAAACCCTGCTGGATCAGGTAATGCCGCAGCGCGGCGCCGATGAGGGTATCGCTTCCCGCCACAAAGATGGTTGCCTGTCGATCCACGTGCGCTCCCGTGGCGTTAGGTCACGCCGGCCACATCAAGCTCGGGAGCCTCGGCCGCGGAGGGTTGGCTCGCGACCTGCTGCAGGCTGGAGTAATCTTCCTCCCGATCGAGAAAAATGATCTGGCTGCCCGTGAACTCGAACTTGAAGGGCACGTACGTCAGCTCGTGCAAGCGGGCTCGAACCCGCGGCTGATCTTCCGGCGCTACAAACAGCAGCATGAATCCGCCGCCGCCGGCGCCGAGCAACTTGCCGCCGATGGCGCCGGCATCCAGCGCCTGATGATAGATGTCGTCGATCACCGTGTTGGAGACGGCGCTGCTCAGGCTGCGCTTGGCGGACCAGGCTTCATTCAACAGCTCGCCAAAGACAGACAGGTCCTTATCGCGCGACAAGATCGACAACCCCTCTTTGACGAGATCGTTGGTGATTCGCAACTCCCGGCGATGATCTTTCATCTGGTGGACGTAGCTGCTGGCCACGGTCGATGCCGTCCGATTGATGCCAGTGAAAAACAGCATCAGGTGGGCATTCAGGTCCCGCACACGTTCCGGGGACAGCGTGACGGGACGGACCACCACTTCGCCATTGGTCAGAAAATCGATGTGGTTGAAG
>JBGTDH010000822.1:0-3490 GCA_041748435.1 Pirellulales bacterium | reverse complement strand
ATGGGCCATGCTGCACCTCGCTTTAACTGGGTTAGGTGTGGCCGACAGCCGCGGGGGCCAAATCCCGCGGTTGTCACCTTTTTATGGCCAGAGCTTAGCGGTTGTCATATCGGTTGTCAATTCAGCGAAGCCCGGTTGATGCGTGGCTATAAAAACACCGTGTTTTATGCCTCGGGAGCGAATGCGGCTCTGGTGACCGCCCCGGTCTTCAAAACCGGTGAAACGTCGTACACCGACGTTTGGTGGGTTCGATTCCCATCCGCTTCCGCTTTAGTTTTTGTCTTGGAACGCCCATTGTATCTCGACGTTCTCGGAAGGAAGTGCCGCGCCGCCGACTTCGATGTGCGGGTAGATGAAATAATTCAGCGGCGGCTGCGCTGCTTGGGGGACCAGCTTCAGATCGCGCCCGACCGAGAACGTCATCCGATCGGCCGTCAGGTTGCCGAAGTAGTAATCCTTCATCTCGGGGTGTTGGTCGGCTTCCGAGATATCGACGGGGATCCAGCCACGGTCGTCAAGATAAAACCACGCCCAGCAGTGATAGCCCGCAATCGGTCCTTGCGTCCGATCGGTCGGCACAGAGAATCCAATTTCGAAGCGCGTGGGCAAGCCTTGGGAGCGCGCCAGCGACATAAAGAGGCTGTGAAAGTCGGTGCAGTTCCCATAACGGCTGTCGCAGACCCAGTTCGAGTCGCCGCGGCCCCAAAGCGTGCCTTCCTTCTTGTACGCCACATGGTCGTCGACGAGATCGTACAACCGCCGGGCCAGGTTGAGCTTGTCCTCAGGTAGCCGCGAGCCTGCAAGCAGGTTCAACGGCTTGCCCGTTGTGGGAACCAGTTTGTCCGCCTGCAGGAAGAGCGCTCGATGGGCATCATCCAGCTTTTCCTCGGACGTAACCGTGAAGCGGAGTGGTCCCGTAAGCACTTCGCGGCGGACGACTTCATAGGGCACATCCACGATGAAATCGCCCGTTTCGGGAATGCGGGTCTGGAAGAACAAGATCCGGTTGCCGTATCGGGACTCTCTGTGCTCGGAGATCTCGCCAGGCGCGGTCGCGGCAAGCCGTGCGATCTCCTGGCAATCGCTGTTGGAGGGACAAGGCAGCCAGACGCGAACGAGATTGTCTTTGGCCTCGTTCGACGGCTTGAGCCCCTTCACGCGAAACCGATAGTGAAACGTGAATTTGCGAACCTTGCCGACCGAGCCCGTTTGCGTTGCGGCAGGCTGCGCGCCGCCCGTCGGTGCGATTCCGCTCAACGCGGTTGCCAGGACCAGACACGTTGCGAATAAGGCTCGTTTCATGATCTGGGACTTGTTCTCTGTGAACGGTTTGATGGTCTGCGTGCGCTTAAACTATAACGCCACAGCGCCGCGATGGAAAATGTGACGGCGAGCGGGGGGCGTAAGCCCCCCGGGTGGAGTGCGAAACTGTTGACATGACTCCCCGCACGCTCGATCATACGCGGTAGAGTTGCTCAGGCACTGGCTAATCCCACCCTCACGAGGGCAAGAATCGCCCCCCTGCGGCGAATATCCAGTGCTGCCACACTTCTCCACGGGCCACAATCGGTCGAGGCGACGATGGAAATGCTCTTCATGGTCTGCGCTGTAATCGGCGTCACCGTCATGGTGTGCCAGTTCGCCCTCACGCTTTTAGGCATCAGCGATATCGACGATTTCGATGTTCCCGATATTCAGGCCAGTGCCGATGTAACGCACGACGGTCCTGCCGATGCGGCCCATGCCCATACGCAGCATGGCCATCACGACACCAACTGGTTGTTTGGCGTGATCAGCTTCCGCACGGTGATTGCGGCGCTGGCGTTCTTTGGCCTCTCCGGGCTGGCGGCCCGCTCGGCCGGTCTGCAGCCCGCGTGGGTGCCGCTGGTGATTGCCCTGGCCGCCGGATGGGGCGCCATGTACGCGGTCCACTGGACCATGCGAACCCTGTTTCGCATGCGGTCCGAAGGCACCGCTCGTATCGAACATTCCGTGGGGAAGGCCGGCAGTGTCTATTTGCGAATTCCGGCAAACCGCGCGGGCGCCGGCAAGATTACGCTCAACCTGCAAAATCGAACCATGGAATACCAGGCGGTCACGGCCGGAGAGGCCCTCCCCACGGGTGCTAACATTGTCATAGTGGGCGTGGTCGGCCCGGACACGGTCGAGGTGGAGCTGGTCCACCAACCGGCCGCCACCGCGGCTGCTCAAACCGTAGGGTAAGCGTCTCGCTTGCCCGCCTCTTGCTGAAATCGACAGACCTCGACGAAACTTCCGGCTCGGACCCCCGAGACGGCGATCCTCTCATCCAAGGAACCGACGCATGTATCTGCCGCTTCTCCTCGCACAAGGCTCCGGCATCGGCGCCGGCGACGGCAACTTCCTGATGTATCTGATCGGCATCGCCGCGCTGGCCGTGCTGATGTTCTTCAGCTTTGTGATTCTGGTCTCGTCCTGCTACAAGCGCTGTCCCAGCAACCGCGTGCTCGTGATCTACGGCTGGGTGGGCAAGGGCAACACGTCCAAGACCATTCACGGCGGTGCAAGCTGGATTGTCCCGCTGTTCCAGAACTACAGCTATCTGAGCCTGGAGCCGATCCAGATCGAAGTTCCACTCCGCGGGGCTCTGTCCATCGAAAACATTCGCGTGAACGTCCCCAGCGTGTTCACCGTGGCCATCGGCACGAAGCCCGACATGATGAACAACGCGGCCATCCGTTTGCTGGGTCTGAACAACGCCGAGGTGCGCAAGCAGGCGGAGGAGATCATCTTCGGCCAGATGCGGCAGGTGATTGCCAGCATGCGGATCGAAGACATCAACCGCGACCGCGACACGTTTCTGGATCACGTGCAGAAATCGCTGGAGCCGGAGCTCAAGAAGATCGGCCTGGAGCTGATCAACGTCAACATCACCGACCTCACCGATGAGAGCGGCTACATCGACGCCATCGGCCAGAAGGCCGCCAGCACGGCCATTCAGCAGGCCCGCGGCGACGTGGCCGACCAGGAAAAGTTGGGCGAGGTGCGCGTTGCCGATGCCGATCGTGAGAAAGCGGTGCTGGTGGCCAGCGCCACCAAGGAGAAGCAGATCGGCACCCGCGCCGCTCAGCGTGAGCAGGCCGTGCGCGTGGCGGAATTGGACAAGGAGCAGCAGATCGGCGAGCAGCGGGCCGGCTTCGAGCGCGAAGCGGAAGTGAAGAATGCCGAGCGCGAGATGCGCGTCAAGCTGGCCGATGCAAACGCCAAGGCCATCGAGGGCGAAAACGCGGCCCAGGCCTTGATCGCGGCCAGCAAGGCCACGCTGGCCTTCAAGCAGGCGGAAGCGTATCAGATGGGCGAGACCCGCAAGCGCGAGGCGGAGGCCTCGGTGCAAGAGGCCCAGTACCGGGCCATGGCCAAGGCGGCGTTGGCCGAAGCGGAAAAGGTCGAGGCCGAGCGTCGCGCGGCGGTGGAAGCCCCGGCCAAGGCCGAGAAGGCCCGCATCGTGGTG
>JBGTDH010000821.1:0-4260 GCA_041748435.1 Pirellulales bacterium | reverse complement strand
GGAGCAAACTTCTTCAACTGCTCGACGCAATGCAGGCAGCCGGCGCCGAGATAGAAGGTTACCACCAAAGGCCGACCGCGAAGCTCGGACAATCCGACCAGATTGCCGGCCGAATCGGGCAGCTCCCACGCCGGGGCCGAGGAGGGCTGCCAGCGGAACGGGCCGAGCGTATCCAGCGCGGGCCGCACACCCACATCGGCTGCCGGGCTGGCCGCAATGCGCCAATCGCCTTCGATGGCCAGATCCCGGGCGATCGGCGTTAGCCGCCGCATGATCGGCAAATCCGCGTCGAGGTAGGCCGACATCTCTCGCAACTGCTTAAAGGCTGTGCGGGCCTGATCGTGCTTGCCGGCGCGCCACAAAATGTCTGCATAGTTGGCCAGAGGAGTGACTTGCTTTTTCCCGGAATCGACCGCCTGCTTCGCCACTTGCTCTGCCTTGGCGGCGTCCCCCGCGGCCAGATGCACGCGCGACAAGAACTCCTTCGAGAGATCCTTGGCCTTCTCAAAACGGGCCAAGGCCTCCTTGTCTTCCCCCTCGGCCAACAGCAAGTGCCCATTTAGCTCGTTGAGTGCAGACTCCAGCGGCTCCAGCTTGCTCTTGTGCTGCTTTTCCGCCTCGCCTTTGGCCTTCTTGATCTGCTCTTCGAGCTTGCTTTCGTCTTTGCTCTCCTCGCGGGCTTTCTTCTCCGCCTCTTCGATGGCCTTCTGCTTCGCTTCGGCAGCCGTGTCCCGCAGGGCTTCGACAGCGGCAATCTGCTCCTTGCCTGCATCCAGATGCCCCAACGAGAAGTGAGCCGCGCCCAACAGCCGCAACCGGCGAAGCTGCTCTTCTTTGATTTCCGTGGCATCCAGGTAAGGCGTGGCAGCCAGCGAGATCGCCTGTTCCCATAGCTCGTAGCGAGACAGTGTCTCGATCAGCCGCGTGCGGCCATAGTAGGCAGCGCCCCCGCGGTTTTTGAGCGCGTTCTTCTGCGGATGCTGCGGCTCCTCAATCAGGTTCTTGGCCAACGTCAGGGCGTCATGCACTCGGCCGATATGACTCAGGCTGCGGGCCAGCCACTCGTTATTATGGGCGTAGTTATGAATCTGATGCGGCATCACGCGATCCCGCATCATGTGGGCATGATCGACGCGGGCCGCGGCTTCTTGCTGCCAGGCGCTATCGGCGTAACGCTGCGTGTTCCAATAGGTGTGTCCCGGCATGTGCCACATGTGGGCGATGGCCGGCGAGCCTTGTCCGCACAGCGCCGCGGAGCCCAGCGCCTTGGTGGCCTTGCGGCTGTCCCACAGATGAATGCGGTAGTGATGCGCGGGGTGCAGCGGCTCCTTGGCCAGCACTTCGCCGATCATGGCATCCACTGCTTGATAACTGGAGATCGGCACGCTAGAGCGGGAATCGTACAGCGCCCAGCACGACAGCGCCTTGGCTTCCAACTCGTCCGGGAACTCCAAGGTCAGGTCTTCCAGGCTGCGGATGAAGTCGCCGCGACGCACTTTGCCTTCTTTGTCCTTGGCCTTGACGTAGGCCGACATGCCCTCGATCCACAGTTGTTCGCGGCGGCTGGCTTTCTCCTTGAGCTTGACACCGTGCTCGATGAATCCCTGCGAACGTTTCTGATTGCTGAAATTGGCCATCGCCATGCCCCAATACGCCATCGCGCAATCGGGATCCAAGTCGGCTGCCTGGCGGAAGGAACGCTCGGACTCGAAAAACCAGAAGCCATGCAACTGCCCCAGGCCCTGATCAAAAAACTTCTGCGCCAGCGGGTCCTTGGTGGTGATCTCGATGTGGACCTTGCCGGTGCCCTCCATCAAGTACGCTTTCTGCCGCGGGCCTTCATTGAAGACTTCGCCATGCGCGGAGTGTCCCGGTTGCAGTGCGGCCGGCAGATCGGCCTCGGACTTGGCGGTCGTTTCGCCAGGCTCCGCAGCCTGAAGCGATACCAAGGGTAGTGCGCAGAGAGTGCCGACGAGCGCGAGCCAAGGCAGGGGGCGTGCCACGCGAGATGCCTCGAGGGTTGGAGCGGGGGGGTGGGGCGGGATACTACTCACCTTAGCCGTCCCGGCCGAGATCGTCAACAAACCGAACGTCGCGCAATGACATTCGGGCTTTCTGGCGGTGCGTTGCAACCGTTACCATCGCCCCCGCCGGCTTTAAAGCCGGATTCCGTGTTCCGCGGGTTTGCCCCATCGACGGGAGCGGCATACATATAGGAGGGCGCCGCCGGAAATAGAGAACGGGGAGCAACGAGATGAGAGTCCAACGGGACGAAGCGGCCTATCTGCGCCTCGTGCATGAGTTGCTCCTGCTTCCCGAGGAGCCGTCGGAACACCGTCGCAGCACGCGGCAGCCGTTCCCAACACTTCAATCGATTGCTCCCTTCGTCGGCGTGTGGCCGGCCGAGTCGGAGTTCGAGCGGGTCCGCTGCTTCGATCTTTCCGCCAGTGGTTTCTCGTTCCTACGCAACACGCCGTTCCCGGAACGCAAACTGGTGGTGGGCCTGGGCACGGCGCCCGACGTGGTGCATCTCACCGCCGAAGTGGTCCATGAAACGACGCTCGTGCTGGTCGGTTGCCGCTTTACCGGCCGCGTATGAGTTCCTTCCCGGATGTTCGGCGATAGAATTAAAGGATTGAGCAATTACGCCGTTGTCGAAGGAGTTGCAACCATGTCTGACTTGCCTGTACCCGCGGCCCCTGCAACATCAAGTGCGCCTGCTGCCCAAGAGTTGAAGTTGGCGCTCAAGGCGTTCAAGAAACGTCTGAAGCTGACGCGCTTGGACTCGGAATCGAAGCTGGGCGTTGGTCCCATGAGCAGCGGCCCCGGCTGGGGCGTGGTGGCCATCCAGCCGCCGGATCAGTATCCGCGCGAGGTCTGGGAAGAGCTCGTGCGTCAAGGCAAGCTCAAGAACGCCAGCCACGGCATGTACGCGCTTGTCGAGTAGTTGCTCAGTCGCTTAGCCGCTAGAACAGGTTCCGCTGGCCGCTGGAGAGTGCGGCATCGGGATTGAGCTTGAGGTGTTCGTAGCCGGCGGGCGTGACTTTGCGGCCGCGCGGCGTGCGCACAATCAACTCGCTCCGCAGTAGAAACGGCTCGACTTCGTCGATGAGCGTGTCGATCGCCACGTTCATGGTATGGGCCACGGCCTCCACGCCGACCGGGCCGCCGTGGAACACGCGGATGATCGTGCGCATGTAGCGACAGTCCTGATCGTCCAAGCCGCGGACGTCGATGCCCTGCATCTTCAGCGCTGCATCGGCGATCTCCGTGGTCACGTTGCCATCCGCTTTGCTCGTGGCATAGTCCCGCACCCAGCGGAGGCGGTTGTTCGCCAGACGCGGCGTGCCACGGCTGCGGACGGCAATCTCCCGGCAAGCATCGGCCGTGATCTGCACGCTTAACTTGTTGGCGTTGCGGCGAATGATCTCGGACAGCTCTTCAATCGAGTAAAAATCCAAGTGCTCTCGCATCTGAAAGCGATCCCGCAACGGCGCCGAGAGCAGTCCCGTGCGCGTTGTGGCCCCAATCAGCGTGAACGGCTGCAGCGGCATGTTGAGCGTGCGGGCATTCACGCCCTCCCCCAGCACGATGTCGATGCGAAAGTCTTCCATCGCTGGATAGAGGAACTCCTCCACGGCCTTGGGAATGCGGTGGATCTCGTCGATGAACAACACGGAACCCTTGCTCGCGTTGGTGAGGTAGGGGAGCACATCCTTGGGCGCCATGAGTGCCGCCCCGCTGGCAATCTGCAGCGGAACGCCGAGGTCCCGCGGGATGACCGTGGCGAAGGTGGTTTTGCCCAACCCGGGCGGACCATCGAATAAGATGTGCCCCAGCGTTTCGCTCCGTTTACGCGACGCATCCACGGCGATCTGGATCCGCTCGTACACGGCCCGCTGCCCCACCATTTCCGCCATGCGTTGCGGGCGAAGATCCCGGTCGTCTTCCGGATCCTTCTCGGCTTGTTGCTGAATCTTCGGTTCGCGGGCCATCCTGATGCTCGATGTGAACACGCGTGAATACTGTGGGGAGTATAACAAACACGAGAGGAAGGCCGAATGTCGAAATCCGAATGTCGAAAGAAGCCCAAAACCCGAATGCTCTAGCCCGGATTATTCATGAACTGAGGTTAGCCCGACGCGCAAGCGAGGGATGTTCGGCGTTCTATCTTCCACGAGTCGAGTACCTTCGCCGGCGTTTTACTGAGCTCTCGTTCGGCTGCTGAACTTTCCGGTACCGTCGCGCCGAACATCCCTC
>JBGTDH010000820.1:0-5069 GCA_041748435.1 Pirellulales bacterium | reverse complement strand
ATGACGCCGTCTTCAGCCCCAACGCCCCCAGGCCGCCAGTGATCAAATAGCTGGCATGCGCGTGAATGCTGCCCTCTGCCCTCTCCCCCCTGTCCCCTGTTCCCTGTCCCCTGTCCCCTGCTTCCAGCGTCACCACCACTTTGCCGATGTGCTTGGCTTGCGCCATGTAGCGGAAAGCGGCCGCCGCCTCTTCCAGCGGAAACTCTTCATGGCGCAAGGGAGTGAGCTCACCGGAGGCGAACAGCGGCATTAGCGCGCGCAGCATGCGGCCGACGCGTGCGGGATCCTCGACCACCATCTGATCCAGCGCGATCGTGGTGTAGCGCGCCTGCGGATTCACGGCGCTTACGCGCTCGGCGGTCCATAGATCGGCCTTGCCGATCTCCAGGAAGTGGCCATCCGGCGAGACCAGCGAGAGTCCCTTGGGAATGAATTCGCCGGCCAGCGAGTTAAGCACGATTCGCACACCTGCGCCGCCGGTGAGTTGTTTAACTCCGGCGGCGAACTCGACGTTGCGGCTGTTGAACAAGTGCGATTCCTCGACACCTTGTTCGATCAGGTAAGCTCGCTTCGTGGAACTGCCGGCCGTGCCGAAGATCTCCGCGCCCGCACGACGGGCCAACTGCAAGGCCGCCAACCCCACGCCGCCGGCGGCGGCTTGGATCAGCACCCGGTCGCCACGTTGCATCCCGGCTAGTTCGTGCAAGGCGTAGTGCGCGGTGAGGAACGTGATCGGGATCGTGGCGGCGGAGGCGAAGCTGAGCGCCGCCGGCTTCTTCACGATCAGTGCAGCCGGCGTGGTGACGTACGTGGCAAAGCTACCCGAGGCGATGCCCAGCACTTCATCGCCGACGGCCAGCTCGGTCACACCTTCGCCCACGGCCGAGATCACGCCGGAACATTCACCGCCCAAGGGTCCGGGATCTCCCGGGTAGAGGCCCAGCACGTTGAGCACATCGCGGAAGTTGAGGCCCGTGGCCTGTACGGCAATTTCGACTTCGCCGCGACCCGGCGGGCGGCGCGTCAGCGGTCGCAGCGCCAGGTTGTCCATTACGCCGCGATGCGGGATCTCGAGCCGCACATCGGAGGCAGCGGAGTGCGAAACCGCCAGCGGATCTTGCGCGGAAGGCGATGCTGCGCGTAGCCGCGTGAGGCGGGCCGCGTAACGCGTGCCTTGGCGGTACGCGAGCTGATCCTCACGGTCTATCGGGTGCAGTTCTGTGAGCAGCGTCTCGATCGCGTGGGAATCTTTCCCTGCCCCCTGCTCCGGATCGAGATCGATCCGCACCGGCCGCAAATCGGCGTGCTCCAACGCGATCACGCGGGCCAGTCCCCACAGGGGGGCGGCGCTCACATCGAGCTCTGCTCCCCTCTCGCTCGGCGGGAGAGGGGCCGGGGGTGAGGGGGTCACGGCCACAGCGCCGCGCGTGGCGATATACAACCGTGGCCGCGTTGCCGGCAGCGATTGCACGAGCTGCAACAGGCCGCCCAGGATGTGTTCTTGCGAAGCGGCCAACTCGGCGTAGGTCGGCTCTTGCGACGACGCATCGAGACCGCGCAAGTAGACGATGCTGCGCGGAGATAGTTCTTCCAGTTGACGTCGCTCGATTGCGGCGGTCAGCACAACGCGTTCGCCGCGCAACTCGAGTTGTTCTGCCAACGCCGCGCCTATGCCGCCGCAATCCGAGACGATCAGCCACGGGCCGCCCCTTGTCGAACCGTTCTCCGAAGCCGCTGGCCGATCGATCGGTTGCCAGGTGAGCTCGTACAGCCAATCTTCGCCCGTTGCGCCCTTCGCCGATCCCGGCGCATCCTTGAGCAACACTTCCCGCGGCGCGCGAGCTAGCGTCAAGCCGCTGATCTCGGCCAGCAAGTGTCCGGCATCATCCAATAGCCGCAGATCGCCTGTGAACAGCGGAGCGTTGGCGCGCGGCGTAGCTCGGATGCTGGCCCGGCAGGTGAGCGTCCCGGGCAGCGCATCGACGAAGAGATTCAATCGCTCCAGGCCGACCGGCACATACGCCGTGTGATCCAAGAGTCCGCCAGGAACCGCGGCGCCCAGCAGTTGGAAGCAGGCATCCAACAATGCCGGATGCAGGCGATACTCGGCATGCTGCGCGCCCGGCAGCCGCAATCGGCCGTTCGCTTCGCCGTCGCGGCGCGTGAGCTCTTCGATGCCCTGAAATCGCGGACCGTATTGCAAGCCTTGCTCGTGCAGTCGCTGATAGTAAGCGCTCTTCGAGATGCGTTCGGGGAAAGTGGGAAGATCCGCGGCGCCGCTGTCTTCTCGCGGAGCGAAAAGACTACATTGTCCCGCGGCATGCACGGTCCAGGCATCGTCGCGCAGGCTGGCGATTTGGAAGGTGGCCGGTTCGCCCGGGGTGATGATTACTTGCACGGTGCGCGGCTCGTCCGAGACGAACAGCGGCTCCGTAAGGCGGACTTGTTCCAAGGCCATGTGTGGTGTGCCCAGCGCCCGCGTGGCAGCGGCGACCGCCATCTCCAGATACGCGGCCGCGGGCAACAGCGTCTGCTCGTACACGCAGTGATCGGCCAGATAGGGTAGCGCCGTGGTGCTGAGCTGACACTCGAAGATCGTGTCCTTACTCGCGCTGCGCAGCTTGCCGCCTAATAACGGATGCGCCTCGGCCTGCACGCTGCCAGCGCGCGAGATCGCGATCTGCGGCGGCGCCGTCTCCAACCAGTAGCGCTGTCGCTGAAAAGGATAGGTTGGCAACCAGACCTTCCTGCGCTGGTAGTCGCGATCGAAGCCGAGGCCATCGATCTCGACACCGGAGACATACAAGGTGGCAAGGCTTTCCAGAATCGTCTGCCAGTCGTCGCGCCCTTGTCGGAGGGAAGGTAGATACTTAAGACCGCCTGAAGGCGGGACTACGAACCGGCGGGCCATGCCCAACAGCGTGGGGCTGGGGCCGATCTCCAGCCACAGGTTGATATCCATCGCGGCCAGCGTCTCGATTGAGCGGCTAAACGCCACCGGCCGTCGCACGTGCTCGCGCCAGTAAGCGGCCGACGCGAGATCGTCCCCCGCGGACAACTGGCCGCTCGTGTTCGAGATCACCCGCAGCCTGGGCGATTGGAACTTGATCTCGCTGGCCGCACGCTCGAACTCCGCCAGCATGGGCGCCATCAGCGGCGAATGAAACGCGTGCGAGACGCTCAAACGCGTGGCCTGGATCCCGTCCTGCTCCAGCGACGCGAGAATCTCCTGCACCGCCGCGCCTTCGCCGGAGATCACCACGTTCTGCGTTCCGTTGTAAGCGGCGATCGAGACGCGATCGGCATACCTGGCAATCGCCGCTTCCACCCGCGTAGGCGCTGCGAACACGGCCGCCATCTGGCCGCCGGCCGGCAAGGCCTGCATCAACCGGCCCCGCGTGGCGATCAGCTTCAGACCGTCTTCCAGAGACAGCACGCCCGCCACACAGGCGGCGACGTACTCGCCCACGCTGTGCCCCAATACGATCGTTGGCTCGATGCCCCACGAGCGCCACAGTTGGGCCAACGCATACTCGAAGGCGAACAGGCACGGCTGCGTGTAGGCCGTCTCGTCGATCGGCGATGCTGCTCCTTCCGCCGGATACAGCACCTCCAGCAGCGGCTTCGCCAGATGCGGCTTCAAGATCTCCTGGCACTCTTCCAACGTGCGGCGAAACGTGGGCTGCGTCTCGTACAGCCGCTTCCCCATGTTCGCGTACTGCGCGCCTTGGCCGGTAAACAGCATCGCCACCTTCGGCCGCACGCCGCGCGCGACGGCCTGCCCGCGGATCAGGCCTGTTGTTTCCTTCCCGGCTGCCAGCGCCTCCAAACGCTGCTGCAACTCTGCGTGCGATTCAGCGATCACCGCCGCCCGTTCCGCGAACTGCGCGCGTCCCGTGTTGGCCGTGAAGCCGAGATCGGCCAAGGCATGACCCTCGAGCTGTGCATAGCGGCCCGCCAAAAGCGCCAACGCATCGGGCGTCTTGGCCGATAGCGTCAGCAGATGCGAGGGCCGCTCGATCTCGTTGACAATCGCCGCTTCCGCCGGACCCTCTTCGATAATCAGATGGGCATTGGTGCCGCTGAAGCCGAACGAGCTGACCCCCGCAATCCGCCGCTGCTCGCCCCGCTTCCACGGCCGCGGCTGCGTTGGAATCTCCAGCCGGATCAGATCCTGTGGGATGTGCGGATTGAGCTTCTCGAAATGCAGGTGCGGGGGAATTTCCTCGTGCAGCAGAGACAGCACTACCTTGATCAAACCCGCCACCCCGGCGGCCGCCTCCAAGTGCCCGATGTTCGTCTTCACACTCCCCAGCACCAGCGGCGCCTCGCTCGCACGTCCCTTCGAGAGCACATTCCCCAGCGCCCGCACCTCGATCGGATCTCCCAAACTTGTCCCCGTCCCGTGCGCTTCGATGTAGTGCACGTCTCGGGCGTGAATGCCCGCGGAGGAGAGGGCCTTTCGCAGCACGGCTTCTTGAGCGGAACCATTAGGAGCGGTGAGACCGTTGGAGCGGCCATCGTGATTCACGGCCGAGCCGCGGATGACGGCCAGCACACGATCGCCGTCGGCCAGGGCATCGCTGAGACACTTGAGAGCAACCACGCCGCAGCCTTCGCCGCGCACGTAGCCATTGGCCGCCGCATCGAACGTCTTGCAGCGGCCGTCGGGAGACATGGCCTGGACCTTCGAGAAATAAATCATCGAATCCGGCGAGAGAAGCAGATTCACGCCGCCGGCCAGAGCGGTGCGGCATTCGCCGGCTCGCAGGCTCTGCATGGCCAGATGCACGGCCACTAGCGACGACGAACAAGCCGTATCGACCGGAAAGTTGGGACCATGCAGGCCCATCACGTAGGAGACGCGGCCGCTGGCGACACTGAAAGTGTTGCCCGTGCCGGTGTAGGCGTTGATGCGGGTGCGATCGCCGGATTCGTGCAACAGGTGGGCGTAGTCAGTGTTGCAAATGCCCATGAAGACGCCGGTTTGCGAGCCGGCCAGCCGATCGATGGGCATGGCGGCGTTCTCCAGCGCTTCCCAGCACACCTCGAGGAACAGCCGCTGCTGC
>JBGTDH010000819.1:0-3900 GCA_041748435.1 Pirellulales bacterium | reverse complement strand
GGCACCGTCACGCCAATCACCACGCGCGGGAACTTCTGATGCGCCTCGATTAGCACGCCGCGGGCTTCTGGCAGCGGCCAGACGTGCATCGATTCCCGCGCGGCATCGGCCGCTTCGCGAAAACGTTCGGCGGCCAGATGGGCCTGCGCCTGCGCCAAACTCTCTCGCGCCTTGACCGAGAGATCGACGATCAGCGCCTGGCCGGCGGCGTTCTGCGGATACTTGTCCAACAACCCCTTCACGAGCAGTCGCGAGCTAGGGTAATCGTTCTTTGCCAGATGCTGCCCTACCAGCTTGCTGGTGGCAGCCCCCAAGGCCTGCTGCAGCTCGGCACGTTGTGGATTTCGGCGGTGAATCTCGTTGAGCAACGCCAGCGATTGATCGAACTGCCCCTTGCGTTGATAGTGCTTGGCCTCTTCGTACAGATAGTTCTGCACGGAATCTTCCAGGCCGGGCAGTTTGGCGTAGTACCGCTGCAGATAGTGGTAAAAATCGTAGGCTTCGTTGTACCGACCGGCGGCCACCAATTGCTCCGCCTCGTCCAGGACGAGTTGCTCGAACAGACGTGTGTTCTCCAGATCCAAATCGCCCCAGGTCACTTTGTATTCGGTATCCGGACTCTCCAACGTGCGCACAATCAGCTCGTCGGCCGCGCGCGGCCTGGCGGGAAGACGGCGAGGGCTGAGCGGCAGAGGTTGGACTCTGACCTCTTTTTCTTTAGCGTCCTTGAACCGGAGCAGATCAAACGGCTCTTGCTCGAACAGCCGCAAGGGCGCCGTCGGGGGCTCCGGCGTTGCATTGGGAGTTGGCGGCGATTCCTGGGCCACAAGACCTGCCGCCGCCGCGCACAGAGCCATGCCGGCGATGAGCGATCCAATTTGCGATGCGATCCAACGCGGCATGGCAGAGCTAGCTTCCGGTTAGGGTTGGGCGATGCGATGCAACACGCCGTCCGGGCCCGCCACGATCAAATCCTCGCCTACCGATATCGGACCCGACGCCAGAGGTTGATTCAACTCGATCTTTGCCAGCTCCTGGCCATCGGCCGGATTGATGCTCCACACCACGCCGCGATTGGACGCCAACACGATCTTGTCGCCCGCAACCAGGGGATTGCCCGCCAGCGGCCCATAAGCCAGCGGCACTTGCCACCGCTGCGACGGCTGCCCGCTGAAGCAATACAACTCTCCGCCGCGCGTCGAAATCAAGATGCAATCGCCAACGGTCACGGGTCCCCAGGCCACGGGTGTCCCCAGATTCCAATCGTCCCCTGGCGTTAACGCAGGGAGGGCAAAGCTTGTCAACCGCCCATTCGCGTCGGCGGCAAAGGCGGTTTGTTCTGCCACGGCAACCGTGGTGGCGAGGGGATGGATCAACTCTGCGGTGGCCTTCAGTGCCAAGTGCGGCCGCGGCTGTTGTTCGATCGCTAAACGATATAAGTTTTGCCCGCCGTCGGCCAGCAGAATCTCCCCCGCCGAAGTGACGGTGGGGCGTTGCCAGGCGATCTGCGTTCCCGTGGCCAGTTTGGGCTGAAACGGCTCGAGAGCGGGTTGCCCCTCCAGCGTGCATACCAGGACATCACCCGCCAGGGTAGGCACCAGGACATTTCCTTGCAGCGCTGCCGGGGCGGCGGCGGCGGCAAAGGGGAGTCGCAATTCTTTGACGAGGGGCGGCTGGCCGGGAGTAAGCCCCCACAGCCTGGTGCTGCCGACTCCAAGCAAATACACGTGACGTCCATCGGGCAGAGTCATGCCACCGTGGCCGATGCCCAAAGGTTGAAGCGCGCGTTCATCGACGGGCGGGCTGTCGATAATCGTACCGGTTGCGGCAGCGGAGAGTTGAAATCCGCTGCCGATCAGGTTCATCGCCGTCACATCCCCTGCCGAGCCTGTGACGACCGGAGCGCCCGCCAAGGGCACCGCCAGGTGCGTCTCCCAGATCGACTTGCCATCTTTTTTCTTGCAAGCCGCGACGATGGCGCCCGGCAGGTTGGCCTTCCGCCGCACGTGAATCAAGTATTCGCCCAGATCTTCGAGCGGCTGCAGAAAGGTGTCGCCTACGTGCTCCGTCCAGCGGATGGCCATGCGTCCCTGCGCGGCCTGAATGTCGTACTGGTTAAGCTGCTGATCGGCGACCCACAGCTCGGCGCCTTTGGCCAGACAGAAGCGGAGCGTGGCTTTGTCGTCGGTGGCGGGCCGTTCGGCCACGCGCGTGAGGGGCTCTTTCTTCTCCGTGCCACCGATATTGAAGGCATGAAAGGCGCCGCGGTCCGTGCAGAGCAGCAAGGTGTTGCTGCCGGAAAGCTGCGGCGCTACTTGCACGTGTCCTTCCAAGAGAACACTCTGCACGAGCTTGAGCGACAGGCCCTCGTCGTTGGCCACAAACACGCGGAGCGTGGACTGCCGCGCGCCGTGGTTCTCCGCCACCAACACATAGCGGTTGACGCATACCGGCGGGATGCGAATAGAACCGGCCGCGTGCCCCAAATAGACCACCTCGTCGCAGGCGCCAGTGTCTGCCGCCAGCACGTAGAGATTGGAATGATCGGCGACCTGATACAGCCGCCGCTCGCGAGAGTCGGCGGCGGGCGCCACCCTCAGCTTGTGCGGGATCTTGATCGTTCCCGTCAGCTTGCCGCTGGGAGCATCGATGAACAACAGCCGGCCATCGCGCACGGCTACCGCCAAGCGGTTGTGCAGCAGCAGGGGCTCGGCATCGCTGGTTTCACCCAAGGCTTGCCGCCATCGCAACTTGCCGGTGGTAGCCTCCACGTTCACCAGTTCGCGCCGCACGGAATCGATCAAGAGGGCATCGGTAGCCCCCGCGCGGGCCGGGAAGCGAGGCACGAGATTGGTATCGTAACCGACATGCCGCCGCCATCTGACTTGTCCCGTGGCCGCGTCCAAACCGTAGGCGCTCCCCTCGACCAGCGCAAAGATCATGCGCGTCGGGGCGCCCGTCAGGGTTCCGGCCTTGCGTGAGATTAACGTGGCCGATGCCAGCAGCGGCGATTGTGGTTCGTCCGTCGCGGCGGGACGGTTTTCGGAGACCATTGTCACATGCTTCTTCTCGGCCTGGGAGACGGCCAGAATGGCGTCCTGCAGTCGGGTGTCTTGCTCCAGATCGGGATAGGTTCGCAGCAAGGCCCGCCGAATGTCGTAGGCCTCCGCCGGCTGCTCCCCCGCGGCGGCCGCATTGATTTGCTCCAGCGCTTTTTTGAGCGACCCGCTGCGAGCCAGCTCCCGCTTGGTAAGCTGCAAGGAGGTGTTCACCGCCTGCAATTGCTCCCCCGGCTGCTGCGACTTGGCCACGTACTTGTCGACCAGAGACAGGGCCTCCGACACCTTCGCGACGAGTGCCTCCTCGGGCTTCTTGCGGGCCTGCTCCGCCAGCCCTGTCGCGATCTTGGGCAGTATCGCCGCGAGCTCGGCACGGGCCTGCGGAAACTGATCTTCCTTGGCGATTCTCTCCAGGGTCTCGCGGCTGGCCTCGAGCGACTTCGTCCAATCGCTGCCTTCGGTTGCCTGCCGCATGTAGGCCAAGCCCCGGTGAACTCGTACCAGGCTGGCGCTTTCGTGCTTGGGAAACTCCTCCAGGAATTTATCGTACTTGTGAATTGCTTGCGTGTAGGAGCCGTTCTGATAATCGTCCTCTGCCAGCTTGAAGGCGTCATCTCCGCTCGTCCGGAAGATGGACCAATACAGGCCTGCTCCCACGATCACCAACGCGAGCAGGCTGCCTCCGCCGATCAGCAGCAACGGAGAATCCCACACATTTCCCGACTTGGCCTTGCGGGCGCGACTCGTTCGGGGGAACGCGGCGACGCCGGCGGTCGTGGCCAAGGAGGGACTGGTCAGCGGATCGCCCGCCAGCAGGTTATCCAGCGGCGAATCGAGCGGC
>JBGTDH010000818.1:0-3561 GCA_041748435.1 Pirellulales bacterium | reverse complement strand
CGCCGTAGGTGGGATAATCGGTCGGCTGTGGCGGGGGATTGGAACTCTTCTTGGGATGAAACTGCCCGGTCAGGGCCAGGTACGTCGCGGAGCCGTGGTCCAGATCGTCGTGCGTGACGCTGCGCACGATGGTGTACTTATCGGCCGCGCGGGCCAAGAGCGGCATGTGCTCGCACAATCGAACGCCGGGTAAGCTGGTCTCGATGGCGCCGAATTCCCCGCGAATCTCGGCCGGGGCCTCGGGCTTGGGGTCCCACGTATCGAGTTGGCTCTGCCCGCCGCTGGCGTACAGCAGAATCACCGCTTTCGCGCGACCGAACCCCGGCGGCGCCTTCGCGGGCTTTGACGCGGCAAAAACATCCTGCGATGCGCCCAACAGGTTCATGCCTGCCAGGCTGCTCAATTGCAACCACCGCCGGCGGGAAACCCTGCCGCGTGTCGATCGGTGCGAAGTGTAGAACTGCAACTCCATAGGAACAGTCTAAGTGCGGCGCGCGGTTGGGTAAACGCGCGATCTACATATAAGCCTCAGTCGCTGGTCTTATCCCCGCGCCGGACGCAACGGGCTCTTGTACAACACAAATGTTTTCTGGCCGGCGGAGGAGGCGAAGGCCACGGTGGCGCGGCGGTGTTCGTTTTTGCCGCTGAGGGCGATGATCTTGCCGAGGCCGTACTCCGGATGCTTCACCACCATGCCTTGATGGAACACGTCGGGAGATGATTCCCCGCTGATGGTTGCCTCACCGTGCAGCACCGCCGCCGTGGTGAGCGAGACCGATTGCTCCAGTCGCGGCGGCGAAGTTTGCAGGTAGGAGGGCGAAGTCGTTTCCCACTCTTCGCCCGCGTCGTTCAATTGCGACCATTGGGAATCAAGCGCGGACGCTTGCATCCACGTGCTTTCGTCAATCTCCATCTCCTCGCGCGGCAGCTCCGACAAGAACGAACTCGGCACCGTCATGCGGCGGGCGCCTTGAAAATCCCGATAATGGGCCAGGCTCAGTTGCAACTCTTCGCCGGCGCGCGTGATGCCCACGAACAACAGTCGCCGCTCTTCCTCGAGCTCCTCGTCCGTGTGCCGGCTGCGCTCGTGCGGGATCAGGCCGTCTTCCAGGCCGGTGATGAAGACCACCGGGAACTCCAACCCCTTGGCGGCGTGCAACGTCATCAGCGTCACGCGATCCAACGCCTCCTCGAAAGCGTCGGTATCGTTCACCAGGCACACGTTCTCCAGAAACTCTTCCAGGTGGCCGTCGCCCGGGTTGCGCTCGTCGAATTCGCGGGCCGCGGTGAGCAGCTCCTTGAGATTGCCCAAACGGTCCTGATCCTGCTCGTCCCCCGATTCTTCCAGCATTTGCTGATAGCCGGTTTCCGTGAGCAACAGCCCCAGGATCTCTTCGACCGGCGCGATCGACTTGACACACAGCTTATCGATCAGCGCCACGAACTTGGCGATCTCCACGGCCGTGCGCGTGGCGATGTTTTCTATGATGCCACTCTCGCGGGCAGCGTCCATCAGCGAGCATCCCTTGACGAGCGCCGCCTCGCGCAGCCGCTTGATGGTCTTCGCCCCGATCTTGCGAGCCGGCGTGTTAACCACGCGCAGGAAGGCCGCGTCGTCCCGCGGATTGTTCAGCAGCGCCAGATAACCCACGATGTCTTTGATCTCTTTGCGCTGGTAGAACTCCACGGCGTTGACCATCTGGTACGGCACGCCGTGTTCCCGCAGGGCGTCTTCCAGCGTGCGGGAGAGTGCATTCACGCGATAGAAGATGGCGAAGTCCCGCGGCCGCCGCCGGCCGGATTGCACCTCGGCTAGAATCTGCCCGACAATGCCTTCCGCCTCCCGCTTCTGGTTGCCGTAAACCACTTGCCGCACGGGACGGCCTTCGTCGTTCTCTGTGAACAGCCCCTTGTGCTTGCGGCGCACATTGTGGGAGATCAGCACATCGGCCACGCGCAGAATGCGTTTGGTGCTGCGATAGTCCTGCTCCAGCCGCACCACGCGCACCTGCGGATAATCGTGCTCGAACTCCAGGATGTTCGTCAGGTTCGCGCCGCGCCAGCCATAGATCGATTGGTCCGGATCGCCCGTCACGGCCAGATTGGGATGATCGATCGACAATGCCCGCACGATGGTGTACTGCGAGAGATTCGTATCCTGATACTCATCGACCAGGATGTAACGGTAGCGGGCATCCAGCGCCTGCCGTGTCTCCGTGTTCTCTTTGAGCAGCGTGGCAATGTGCATCAGCAGATCGTCGAAATCGACGGCGTTGGCCCGCCGCAGAGCCGCCTGATAGAGCGGGTAGGCTTCGACCACTACTTTGCCCAACGGGTTGCCGGGCGTGGCCTGATACTGCTCGGGAAGAATCAAATTATTCTTGGCCCAACTGATGGCCGAGGCGATGCGGGAGGGCGTGTAGTGCCCGGTCTCAAGGTGAGCGTCTTCCAACACCCGCTTGAGCGTGCGGTGGCTGTCGTCGACGTCGTAGATGGTGTAGTTGGGCTCCAGGCCGGCCTGCGGGGCGTACTCCCGCAGCATCCTGGCACAGAAGCGGTGGAACGTGCTGATCCAGACTTTTTCGCCGGGGGCCAGCGCATCGACGCGGTCGCGCATTTCATCGGCCGCCTTGTTGGTGAACGTCAGCCCCAGAATCTGGCGGGCCGGCACGCCTTGTTCCAACAACCGCGCGATGCGATGCGTCACCACGCGCGTCTTGCCGCTCCCCGGTCCGGCCAGAATCAAGAGCGGACCATCCTTGTGCTCGACCGCCTCGCGCTGCGCCTCGGTCAGCTCCGCGGAGAATTCGTCGATCGCGATGCCCGCCATGTCCACCTTCCGTGCGAGATTCTGTGCCGTCCGTACGCCACCGTTATCTCATATCTTATCGCCGCGGCGTCGATGGAACCACCGATGTCCGACCGGGCGAGGCGCTTCGTCAAAGCCAAGAACAGGTGTTGGATGTAGGGTGGGACCAGCGCAGCGCAGGCCCACCATGCTCGGCGAGATGGTGGGCCGGAGCTCGCAAAGCCTCGCTGGTCCCACCCTACTCTCCGACCCGCACTTGTTAGAGTTCGTACTTCTGAAGATAGCGGGTCAAAGAGTCGTGCGCGACTTTGACGCCGAGATACGCGCTTGCCCGACGTCGGGATTTCAATCATCCTGGAGTCTGAGGATACTACCGGCACTCCTTGCGAGGAATGATCTTATGCTGCGATGGATGGTCGTCCTGTTTGTCATTGGTCCCCTGGCCGCGCCGCTGCTGGCACAGCAGGGCATGCCGCCCATGCCGCAGTGGATCTGGTCGGCCAAGAATGCTCAGGACGGGGTGACGACCTATTTTCGGAAGGACTTTAACCTGCGCGGACGCATGTCGGCGGCGCGCCTGTATGCCAGTGCTGACGATGAAGGGACCGTCTATCTCGACGGCCGCCCGCTGATGGAGCTGCAAGGCTGGGACAAACCGCAGTTTAAGGACGTGGCCTCGCTGCTCAAGGACGAGACACGCACCTCGCACGTGTTGGCCGTGCGCTGCAAGAACGGCGTGGGCGCGGCGGGCG
>JBGTDH010000817.1:0-9653 GCA_041748435.1 Pirellulales bacterium | reverse complement strand
GCGACGAACGGTTCGGCCCGGTCACGCCGGCCAGCGATTTGTATTCGTTGGGCTTCTCTGCTTACGAGTTGATGTGCGGGCAGCACTTCGCCGATCTGTTCCCCGGCATGAGCGCCTTCGGCCGCGACCAGCAGATCGCCTGGATCATGTGGCACACGGCCGCCGACCGCAAATTGCCGGAGATCAAGCGCGTGATGGAAGGCGTGCCGGCCGATCTGGCCCACGTCATCGAGCGGCTGGCAGCCAAGCATCCGGCCCAGCGTTACGCCACGGCCGATCAAGCGCTGGCCGACCTGATGCGCGATCCGGCATTGCTGGCAACCACGCCGGCCGGCGACGACGAGCCTCTCACCCACGATCCCGCCAAGCGGCGGAAGCGGCTGCTGGCGATCGGCGCATTTGCCGGGAGTTGCTTGTTAAGCGTCGCGATGCTCATCCCTTGGGGCGGCGATCGACAGGCCTCTGCCAAGCCGGAGATCGAGCCGGGACGCGGCATCGTGCGCAATGTCCTGCCCGAACAGAACCGGCTGATCCTGGAGCTCAACGGCAAACCGGTGGAAGTGGCCATTCGCTCCCGCGACCGTGTGTTTCTCAACGATCGTGCCAGCCTGTTGCGGCAACTGCAGGAAGGAGATGTGGTCACGCTGACTAATTTGCGGGATGAAGCCGGCCGCCCGCTGCTGGAACTGGCGGCATTCCGTCCCGAGACCGCGCGTGGCAAAGTGGAACGCATGGAAGCCGAGTTGGGCCGCATGATCCTGACCATCGACGAAGGCGATCTGCGCGGGCAGAGTCTCCCGCTGGATGTGCCGGCCGATGCCAGAATTCAACTCAACGGCAGCGCAGAGTTGGAAGGCCGCGCGGTGACGCTGGCGGATCTGAGGCCGGGCGATCGGATCGAAGTCACGCATGTCGAGCATCCGGGCGGCCGCTCGGCGCTATCGCTTACAGCTCATCGACTGGTCCCGCAAGAAGGGATTGTGCGCGCGGTGGATGTCGCCCGGCGCGAACTGACGCTGGCTCTGGCGGAGGGACAGGATGCGGCTTTGTGGACTTTGCCCATTGCCGAGAGGTGCTCCGTGACGATCAACGGCCGGCAGTTTCTGGGAGACAAGCTGCTGGTGTGGCGCGATCTGCGGCCGGGGGATAAGGCCACGGTCGAGCATGATACCCAGATCGCCCGCATTGATGCCGTGCGGCAGTTCTCCGACGCCGGTGAGATCCACGCCGTGAAGTTCGATCCGCAACTGATCCAGGTCTTTCTGCGGGGGCAATCGCAATCGCGGGACTATCGCGTTGGGCCGGAATGCCAGATCACGCTCGGCCGAGAGCAGGCGCCGTTTGATGCGCTGCGTCGCGGCGATGAAGTGGTAGTCACGCACGGAACCGCGGAGGGCTCGACGCCCACGCCCGTCAAGATTGAGGCCACGCGCCCCGTCGATCTTCGTCGCTGGGCGCTGCTCCTGGCCGCGGGCAAGCACGATGATGCCGGACTCACCCCGGCGCCACGGGCGGAAGCCAACGCCACGCTGGTGCGGGATGCGTTGCATAAACGGCATCGGGTGCCCGCCGATCAGACCCTCACGCTCGTGGACGAGAGCTTTATTCGATTGGAGCAGGGCATCCCGGCCTTCCTCCAGAAAATCCCGGAAGATGGCCAGCTCACGGTGTATATCGCCGCGCAGGCGTTTCAGGATGGCGAAGGGATTTCGTATCTTGCACCGCGCGATTTCAACTCGCGGCGGGTTTCGGCGACAGGCTTGCCTGTGGCTTGGCTCGTCGAACAACTGGATGCGTGTCCGGCGCGGGACAAAGTCGTACTATTGGATGTCGGACCGCCGACTGCCACCGCCGATCCGGCCGTGCAATTAACCGCGGCGGAGCTGGTCGATCGACTGCAATCGCTGCCCAAGCCGGTTCTATTGAAGACGTTCACGACGATTGCCGGAACGCGTCGAGGTCAGCGTGACCGCGGGACAAGCGATGGGGAACATGGCCGCTTTGCCTCGTTGGTGGCCCAAGGCTACGCCGGTCAGGCCGACAAGAATCGGGACAATCGCCTGGAAGTGACGGAGCTGTTTGAGTACCTCGAGCAGCAACTGGCGGCCACCGCGTCGGGGAACAGCGTGCAGACGCCGGTGCTGTTCTTGCCGAACAGCGTGCCGCCCCCGCGGATCTCGCCGGAGGGAAAAGAGTCCGTGCGGGGCATTCTGGCTAACCTCAATCGCACCAAGGTCGACCCGCTGGCGTTAGCGGAAGAGTATGAACGGGCGGCCGCATTGCTGGGCAAGCATCCCGAGGCGCGGCTGGCTTACGGGCTGGTTCTCTATCGGCAGCGCAAATTGGACGAAGCATTGCGCCCGCTGGAAGACGTGCGGCTGGCATCTCCGGACCGGCTCGTGGCCCATCAGCTATGGTCTTGGATTCAAGTTACCAGGCGGAACTATCTTTCGGGCATCAACGGGCTGCTGCAACTGGCCGCGCAGGCCAAGCCGCCGCGCGACGCCCAGTTTAGCGAGGACACCCTGCGACTGTGGGAGTGGGTCGGTGCACTACGCGAATATGTGACCCTGGTCTCCGGGTCCGGGGAGAATGCCAGCGTCGTACAACAGGCGGCGCGGCTCGATGCGGCGATCGAGATGCAAACCCCGGTCGCGCGGGCTCGCTACTTGCAGGGGCGCAAGAACGTGCAATCGACCTGGGAAACTTATGGCAAGCAGATTGCCGCGGCGGGGCCGGCGGATCAACCCAAGCTGCGACTTGATAGCCGGCTGGCGACCAACTATGTGAACTTCGATGTCGAAGAGGCCCAGACGCAACTTATTGAACGGATGAACGAGTGAGTGTTGCGGATTGCATGCGGTTTTCGCAAAACAGCCTCAAATGCAAAGTTTAACCCTTGACCGGTGAAAGGCATCGGCACAGAATGCCCCATCGGCACAAATCGCAACTGCGACTCGGATGTCTCCGAGGAGGATGGGTGCCGTGGGGTTGGCGAGGGTCGGACTTCGCCAATCGAGTAATAGAGAAGAACTTCCTACCTGCAAACACAAGCGGTTGCTGGCGTAATGGCTCGGAGGCCCGCCGAGCTTGAAGCCGTAGCGAGATGGGGGCGATACCCGCGTCGGGATCGCAGCGCTGACGACTTTGTCCCGCCAGTTGCCTGGCCTGCATAACTCTGCGCCGAGGCGACTTCGTTTTGTCACGGCCGGACTTGGAGAATCATGAAACTCAATCGAACCCAATCTGTTGTCGACTACAAGCTGCTCTCCCGTTTCGAGCATGTGCGGGACAAGCTCCTCGCGGAGAAGCCAGCCGATGTGCTGGATCGCCCGCTGGCTTTTTGGACCGTGCCCAACGATCGCCGCTTGCCCTTGGCTTTCATGGGCCGCTCGATACGCAACATCCTCACCACGCCGTTCGAAGAGCTCTATTCCACGGCCGGCGTCGGTCAAAAGAAAATTGCCGGATTAGTTGATCTGCTGAATCGCGTGGCCACGGCCAGGATGCCCGACGACCCGCTCACGCCGGCGTCCAGCAGCAATAAGAGGAACTCCGCGGAGCCATTGCCCGGGGATGCCGGCTTTGACCCTTCCGGCGTCTCGGAGTCCGATTGGCAGCGCTGGCGGTCCGCGGTCTCCCGGCATGGCCTGGAGCATCAGGTGCTGGGTCGCTTCGCGGCCAGCCTCCAGGATTTGCCCCGCGTCGTGTGGAATACGCCGCTCTCGCAGTATGTCGATCTGTCGTTGAGCGATATCCGATGCCTCAAGACGCATGGTGAGAAACGCGTGCGCGTGGTGGTCGAGGTGTTCGGATCGCTGCACCGCATTCTAGGGAGCGGCCAGCCGGTGAGTTTTCTCGTCACACGCATTCGCCCACGATTCATCGAGTCGCTCGAAGCGTGGATTCTCCAAACTCTGGAGAAGCCGCTGCTCCCGGAGGCGTCCGAGATCCGCAGTGAGTTTATCGAGCCCCTGATGAAGCAAGTTCGCGTGGACGCGGGCGACCATATTTACCGCCTGGCGGATGGCCGGCTGGGCCTGTCCGGCAAGAACTCCTCGGTCAAACAGACGGCCAAGAAACTGAATCTCACTCGAGCCCGGGTGTATCAACTTCTCAACGAAGTTGGCGCCATTCTGCAAGTGCGCTGGCCCGAGGGAGCCGCGCTCGTCGGCGAGCTGCGCAACCGGGTCCAGACAGAGGCCATGGCCTATCACGATCTGGAGATGTTCTACACTGCTTGCGATTTGTTTTTTCCGCAACGGCGCAAGCTGGTGTCGGTAAACGCCAATGGCAGCCTGTTGGAAGGGCTGGAAATCGGCTGATGGCTCCTGCGTGAAATACGCAGGATTACAAGTCTGCGATTTTCGGCAATAGCCAGGGCTTGCGGTATTCCGCACGCGTGAGGTACTGGTCCGCCTCCGCGTCGCCTGTGAACGTGTAAGTCTGGGGGTCGAACCGCAGCGTGCGGCCCGCGCGCCAAGCGGCGTTGCCCAAGTGGCAGAGCATGCTGGAAGGATGCCCCACAGTCTCCAGATCGGCGTTGGGCCTCTGGCGGCTGTGCATGCAATCAATAAAGTTCTGGGCATGTTCCGTGGTATGATCGGCGGAGGACTCCTCTTTCATCAACTTGCCCTTCGCGTCGTAAGCTCGCCATCGGCTGTTGCCAATCACGATGTAGCCGCCATCGCCGTAGACCAGCGCGCCTTCGCTCTCTCCCTCCAGCGGATAACTGGTCCAGGTGCGCATCTCGTAGGTCAGCAGGTATCCGCCGAAATCGTAGACCACTTGCAGAGTATCCGGCCACTCCTGAGCATCGTCGAAATAATACTTGCCTCCGGCCGAAGACACGCTGCGCGGATAGACCAGTGGCTGGCCGCTTTGGCCTACCACGCCGGCGCTCAGCGCGCGAATGGCGTTGTCCAGGCGATGCACGCCGTCGTTGCCCAGATCGCCCGTGCCGTAATCGAAGAACCACCGCCAATTGCCGTGAAAGCGTGACTTGTTGAAGGCCCGCTTGGGGGCCGGTCCCAGCCAGAAGTCGTAATCGATGCCGGCGGGGGAATCGCTGTCCGGGACCTTGGCCACGGCCCCCTGCTTCGAGCTTTCCCAGGCCTTGGCGAACACCACGCGTCCGAGGGTGCCCGCCTTCACGTATTCGGCGGCGCTGGTCTGATGCTTGCCCGTGCGGCCTTGCGTGCCCAGTTGGATGATGCGGCTGTACTTTTTGGCGGCCGCGACCATCGTGCGTCCCTCCAGAATATTGTGCGCATCCGGCTTTTCGGAGTAGACGTCTTTGCCAGCCTGGCAGGCCATGATCGCGGGGATAGCGTGCCAATGGTCGGGCGTTCCCGCCACGAGCGCGTCGACGCTCTTATCGTCCAGCGCACGGCGAAAATCGGCGATGGCCTCGGGCTGCCGGCCAGACTTCTTATAGATCTGCTCCGCACGCGACTTGCGAACCGTCTCGTCCAGATCGCAAACATACTTTACATCGACCGTGGGGAGCGACGCGAACGCGTCCAGCAGGGCGTTGCCGCGGCCGCGCACGCCCATCACGCACACGGAAATCCGCTCGTTGGCGGCGGCTTTGGCAGCGCGGGAAGCGAACGTGCCAACCGCCGCGGCGGCGCCGGCCTGGCCCAGGAACTGGCGTCGATCCATGTTTCGTCCCTCTGACGATTACTTCTTCTTCTCGGTATGCACCGTGTGCTTGCGAAGCCGGGGGCAGTACTTGGAAAGCTTGAGCTTCTCGCCGCCGGACTTACGCCGGAGAGAATAGTTGTAGTCGCCCGTCTCCTCGCACACCAGGAACACGGTCTCGACCTTTTTCTTACTCTTGGCCATGACAATCTCCGAACAACACCGTCGCGGAAAATTCCAAGGCGACATTCTAACCGGCTCTCGCCGAGACCGCCAGCGGTGATGGGGGCAATGTAATGCGGGCAATGCACTCTCGACCATTCAGGCGTAACACGTCGGGGGCGGCGCATGGGGCGTGCCGCGGGGGGCCCCTGTCTCGCGCCCCGAAAGGCGACGTTTTCTGCGGCATTTCCGTATCTCACACCCGACTTTCGAGACTTCCCAGCACGCCAAACGGGCTCGGTCAAAGGCCACTGACCGGCTCGCCCCCTCTTCGCGTGGCGAGGTGCTCCAAGACAACGCCGGAGGTGCTGAAGCTTAACGAGCGCACGCTGGCGTCCCCAAAAGCGAAGTTGACAACATCCGGATGCCAACTGCCAAATTTTGTGGCGACGCTACTGCACGGCTGGTTGGCCCGTGCGAGCGGGCTCTTGATGCCGGTCGCCCTGCCAGAGGTCGTCTTCATGTCGCCATGATACATGCAGTTATCGCTGCAACTTTTCCGTCCCAACCCCACTTCATGGACTTGCTTTTCCCCAAGGAATAGCGTGTTGCTCGTGCCGTCCAGAATGTCCCTCATTCCCAATGGACCGGGCTTCGGCCGATACCCGGCTGGCAACAGGGTGGAAGTGAATTCTCCGGGGTGACGGACCTTGTGGCCGAAGGCCCCACTTCCTGGGTTGGCAGGCACGGGCGACATCGGCCATTGCGCGGCCGCGTCGTCGTCGGGAGTCTCGCCCAGGCAGGCCGCGTAATCCCCGAGCGGACCCTCGTTGTGCGGCGTGGGGGGATAATGACCTGGAAAACCAGGCCAGTCGCTAACTTTGGTCGAGTCGTCGCCTTCGGTGCTCATCATGGCTGTACCGCGTCGCGTCGGGCAAATGAATGCCGTCACGAATCGCTTGACTTCCGGATTCGACTGGCTTGGCCAGGGGCGCGTGAAGTCAAACGCCTCGTACTGCGCCTCCCGCTCAACGTACGGAAGTAGATATACGCACCAGGTGGGACCGTCGTCGACGCGCGGCGGGGGCAGAGCCTTGAAGGCATCGTGATACCCCTGACACGCCATCCCCAGTTGTTTGAGGTTATTGATGCACTGCGTGCGCCGTGCTGCATCCCGCGCCGCCTGCACGGCCGGAAAAAAGAGCGTGATCAGCAGTGTGATGATTGCGATCACCACCAGAAGCTCAACGAGCGTGACGGCGCAACGGTCATCACGCGAATGCAGGCGCGGTGGCTTGAAACATTTCATGGGACGTCCGAGGAGTTCATATCATTTGTTCCGCCCACTACCCCGGTAGAAAGACGACCGCGGGAATGGAGAGCCTGAAATCTCCCTGATTCGAGGCGAAGGATAACACGATCACGCCAGAGACTTTGTCAGCCAGACTGCTTTCGGGGTCCAAGGCCACTCGCCGGATCATCAGTTCGCCGCCGCTTGGATCGATGCGGGCATCCACCACGCGCGCCAAATCGGGGCTGATAAACGAGACGGACGACGAGTTCAGCACTGTTCCAGCACCGGGGATGATCTTCACGCGAACCTCGCGAGCGGGAACCTCAGAGCCAACCGTAATGGACATAGGCTCCGCACGCGCGGGCCCGGTGACGTATCCTCGCAGCTCCTTGGAACATGTGTAAGCGCCTTCTGCAAGGCTAGGATCATGCACGGTGAGGATCATTTTCGCCGTCAGGGGTCCTACCGGGCAATCCTTGGCAAGCTTCAAGGTCAACGCTCGCCCGCCAAGCCCGGACGCCAAAAGCTCGGCGATTGCGGCGGGCGGATCGAGAGAGTCCGTGATCTCCACGCGACAGGCTTCGGGAAAGCGCGATCGCACGGTGAAGTCCCACGTCCTAGTGGAAACCTCATCTGTCGCGATCCCTCCCAGGGAAATGTCGGGGGGATGAAGTTCGCAAATCGGACTGACCCGTCCGTGGAGGTGCAGCTTCAACGGCGACTGGCGGCCGGCGACGAAGATCGAAACGGTCGCATCCGGTTTAAGCCGCCCCCTGGGAACGATCATCTCGACTTCCGCCCTGACCGATTCGCCTGCTTTGATGATTTTTTCGGAAAGCTGCGGCTTGGAACACATGCACGAAGACGTGACTTTGCTGACGGTCACGTCGGTCCACCCGGAGTTGCGAACGAGAAAATCATGGCGATAGCGTTCGCCGGGAGAAATCTCTCCCAGGTCATGCGCCGATTCATCGGCCACCAAATGACCACGAGTCAGCCTCAAGAATAGCCCAGAGCCGGCAGCCAGCGTGGCCAATGCCAGCAGGCTGTACAAGATAGTGCGTACCATGCCGACGCCGCCTCATCAAATTCAGCCTGCTTTCGGACTCCACTTCCTTCTCTTAATCAGCACCGCGATGAGCAGCAGAATCACGACGCCGACGTTGATCGCTAAAATGAAGTTCAGCCCACCCCCGCGTTTCGTCTCCGACTTTGGCGGAGCGTCCACATACTTGGTTCTTTCCGGCTCGAACCGCTTAAGCGAAAACAGGCTGTCGTCCAAGTCGACATTCACCGATTTTAGGCTAACGGCAAATGATGTCGATTGAGTCAAACGCCCTTCGACGTCCCTGGTTTCTGACATGATCTTGATTGGAATCACCACATCACCTAGCGCGCTAGGCACAACCTTCCACTCGGTCACATCAGTGACCGAGTGCCGTTTTCCGTGAACCGAGGTCCTGCGTATAGGATAGTATCCCAGATCCCGAGCAGCATAAACCTTCCACAACATCTCCTTGGAGTCGGCGGCGGGTTTGGTGAAGGATACGACATCACAGGGATGGTCATTCACTGTTTCGGAAGGTTCCGTTTTTGCGCGGTTGCCAAGTTCGTCCCAAACCTCCTCATTGGAAATCTCTTCAAACGTCAACCGTCCTATACCGGTATATGCAAATATAAACGGGTAACTCACTGGCTGGAGCGCAGTGTAAGGCTTTCCCGGCATCTGCGAGTCGATAATTAACAACGACTTGTTGTCATAAGTCTGGTAGGCTAAGCCATCAAACGCTGTTCGCTCATACATAGTACCACGCCTCGACGCTGTCGCGTCGACGCGGAAAGAGCTATAGAATCTTCCGTTTTCGAAGGCAAATTCAGCATCCGTCGAGGTGTTAAGAGAGGGCTTGCCGACCGGAGACAGCAAGGCCATTGATTCAAATGTATAATGGATTGATTTGATTCTCGTGAACGAATCGCGGACGCGGTGCAAGACCTCTCTGGCGCTCTTGACTGCAGGCAGAGTGCTCTCTTTACCGGTAGATTGGGCTTGTAAGGATAGACCGCCTGACATAGGCCACGAGCAAACAAGCGCAGCGCATAAGACAAGTAGACGAACGCTCGCGGCCTTTGAAGTTTGACCTACTCGTGTTGGCAACATGGAAAACCGGCCCTGCTATGCTACGGTGAATTCGTAAGTGGTTTTTGTTTAGACGTAACAAATGAGCGACGCTCCTGCGGATGACCTCAATGTCAAGGTATGCCAAGCCGATTTCTTATTCGCCAGGTGCATCCTCGCAACGTTGGTAGCAGTAACCTCGCTGCTGCATGCAGAAGCCACCGTCCTCATAAAAGAACTTAGCGCACCCGTCGGAAGCGGGAGGTGACACACATCCTGCACCGTCGGGATCGCAATCCAGGGCGATTGCGCGATTATAGGCAATATGGCATGATGGGGCAGTTCGATTTCCGCTGCTCGCTGGATTGCAGTGAGAGGGAAGGGAATCCGCTGGCCAGGAGGTGATGCCATGTTGAAAGTCAAATCCGCTCGCGTGCA
>JBGTDH010000816.1:0-11849 GCA_041748435.1 Pirellulales bacterium | reverse complement strand
CCTGATTGAGCGCAACGAGTTCGTCCAGCGAAAGTGCTGCCGCCATAGAAGTGCGCGATGCTGTCGAAAGAGAAACATCCCAATCGACCCCCGGGGCGGATCCTACCAGAATCGTTGGCACAGTGCGATCAAGTTCCGGATAATCACGCACCGCACGTTGGCTGTGAAGCGCCTCGCCAAGTAGGATTTGCGGTGGAGCAGTTGGCGCCAGGCAGTTCCATGAGCGAATCCCAACGCAGATCCCAGCCCAGCGCACCCGAGCGCTCGACGCAGCCTCCGGCGGTGGCCCCGCCGGTTTCGCGCACCAAAGTTCTTCTTGCCGCGTTGGGGACGATCGCCGCTTCGATGGTAATGTGCGGTGTCTTTCCTGTTCCCTTCGTCTGGATCTTCTTCGCCTGGGCGGGTTTGTTTCTCGGCTTGGCGATGGTGCTGCGGAGAAAAGCTCTCAAGCTGATTGCGTTCAACTTGGGTTGCCTGGTGCTGTTGCTGGCTGCGATCGAATCGGTCCTGTGGCTGTTCCCGACCCTCGGCCGAAGCTCCGGCCATGGCGCCGTGCTCGAGCAAAAGGATCTGGCTGGCCGCGGCTTTTTCGCCGTGCATCGAGACTTAGGTTATGGACCCGTTCCCGGCGCGCACCTGATGTCCCGCAAAAGGTTCGGCGAGGAGATCCTGTACGACGTCGACTACACGATCGACTTCCGCGGGCTGCGCGTGAGCGACCAGCCGGTCGATCGAAACAACGACGCGCCAGAAGCAATTCTCTTCTTTGGCTGCTCCCACACTTTTGGCGAAGGGGTCGATGATGACGAAGCAACGCCCTACCTGATCGGCGCACGGAAGGAGAATCGCTCCAAAGTCTTGAACTTCGGTTTCATGGGCTACGGTCCGCATCAGATGTTGGCCGCCTTGGAATCCGGCATTGTGGAGGATGCACTGGCCGGGTCAAAACCCAAGATCGTCGTCCACCAGGCGATGCACCACCATGTGTGGCGCTCGGCGGGCCGCGCCCCCTGGGACAGAGATGGTCCCCGCTATACGGCCGACGCCAACGGTGATGTTCGGTTCTCGGGCTCGTTTGCGTTGCATCCGGATCTGTGGGATCTGCTGCGCCCGTGGATTGCGCGGTCCAGCATCGGCGCGCGGCTCATCGAACGGGAGTGGTTTCCCCCGACTTTTCGCAGTGATGTTGAAAGATACCTGGCCATCTTGAAAAAATCGCAGCAAACGATCGAGACGCGGTATCCGGGAGCGGCCTTTCACGTCATTTTGTGGGATTGGCAGGATGGGTCGTGGATTACGCGCGCCATCCAAGAGGATCTCACTACGCGCTCGGTGCAACTGCATCGAATCAGCGAGATCCTTCCAGATTTCCACACCGCTGCCGAAAAGTACCGCATCTCCCGGGACGGCCACCCCAATGCGCTGGCCCACCGAGAAATTGCCCAGTACATCCTGCGGGAGATCATCCCCGGCGATGCGGCAACGCCAGCAAACTGAGGACGGCGCCTTACGATCCCGGCAGCCAGCCGCGGGTCCAGTAGTCGCTCAGCGTGATGACAAACATGATCGCCAGGAAGAACAGGCTGCCGCCGCAGACCATCCAGATGAGCGGTGGGCTGTAGCGCAGGTGCATGAAGAACAGCAGGATCAGAACCGCTTTAACCGAAGCGATCGTGGCGGCCAGCAGGAAGTTCGCCCAACCGAGATCAACTTCCGCCGCCCCCACCGTCACGGCGAGCAACGCCAGCAGCAACGCGAACACCGTATAGTAAATTCGCAAAGGGGGATGAGACATATCGAGTTTGTCCGCGGCTAATGTCCACCGGGAATGTTTGCGCCCAGACGCGGGGCAATCAGATAAAAGAACGGAAACAAGTAGACCCACACCAGATCGACGAAGTGCCAGTACAGGCCCGTGTTGTAAACCACGATGGCACGCGGACCGAGCAGCCCGCCGCGATACGCGAGCACGAGCAACGTCAGCAGCACGCCGAGGCCAATCACCATATGCAGGGCATGCAGACCGGTCATCAGGAAATAGAGATTGTAGAACGTCGCCATGCCTTTGGCTTGCTCCCCCTGATAGGCAAACTCCAAATCGGCGAAGGGAATTAACTCATGCTCGTACTTGTGGTGATACTCCACTGCCTTGATGCCCAGGAAGCCGCTGCCTAACACAATCGTCGCGATCAGCATCAGGAGCAGCGTCTTGCGCTGCATCGATTCGGCGGCATGCACGGCAAGCGCCATCGTCAGGCTGCTGGTGAGCAACAGGCCCGTGTTCACCGTGCCCAGCAGCAGGTCCATGCTGCGGCTGCCGGCGGCGAACTCGTTCGGATACCAGGAGCGATAAATCAGATAGGCCAGGAACAGTCCGCCGAAGAACATCACCTCCGTGACCAGGAACAGCCACATGCCCAACTCGGCGGATTGCCGCTGTTGGGTCAGGTCTTCAAAGTGATGGGCCAGTGCCGAGGGATTCTCGGCGGCATGGGTTTCAGCCAACGGGCGCCTCCTCCTGCTCGACCTTCTGCTCCGCGACGGCCGCTTGGTACATGTATGCCTCCTCCGTTACCACCGGCACGCGGCTGAAGTTCTCCGTCGGCGGTGGCGAAGTGGTTTGCCATTCCAGCCCCGTCGCGCCAAAGGGATTGGCGGGCGCGACGCGGCCGTAGCGCAGCGACCACATCAGATACGTGAGCGGAAAGAAATAGCCCACCGCCAGAATGGAGGCCCCGGCTGTCGACATCACATTCAGCACTTGGAACTCTTCGGGATAGATGTGATAGCGCCGCGGCATGCCCAGGTAGCCCAACAGGAACTGCGGGAAGAACGTGAGGTTGAAGCCCACGAACACCAGGATGGCGGAGAAGCGGGCCCAACCCTCGGGATACATGCGGCCCGTCATCTTGGGCCACCAGAAATGCAGGCCGCCCAGGTAGGCCATCACGGTGCCGCCGACCATGATGTAATGAAAGTGCGCCACGACAAAATAGGTGTCATGCACGTGAACATCGATCGCCAGGGTGGCCAGGAACAGGCCGGTGAGGCCGCCGATGGTGAACAGGCCGATAAAGCCCAGGGCGTACAACATTGGTGTGTTGTAAGAAATCTCCGCTTTGTACAACGTGGCCGTCCAATTAAACACTTTCACGGCCGAGGGGAGCGCTACCAGAAAGCTTAGGAAGGAAAACACCATCCCGGCGTACACTGATTGGCCGCTTACAAACATGTGATGGCCCCACACCAAAAAGCCCAAGACCGCGATGGCGAAGCTCGAAAAGCCGATGAACGAGTAACCGAAGGGGCGCCGACGGGAGAAGCAAGCCACGAGCTCGCTGATGACACCCATGGCCGGCAACACCATGATGTACACGGCCGGGTGGGAGTAAAACCAGAACAAATGCTGAAACAGGAGCGGATCGCCCCCCAGCGCCGGGTTGAAGATGCCAATCCCCAGCATCCGCTCCAAGGCGATTAAGAGAATGGTAATCGCCACCACAGGTGTGGCCAGCACCATAATCAGGCTCGTGGCATACATCGACCAGATAAACAGCGGCAGCCGGAACCAGGTGAGTCCGGGTGCGCGCATCTTGTGAATGGTGACAATAAAGTTCAAGCCCGTGAGAATCGACGAGAACCCGGCTAAAAACGCGCCCATCGCCGTGGCCATCACATGCGTGGTCGAGTACGTGCTGCTGTAGGGTGTGTAAAACGTCCAGCCGGTATCGACTCCGCCGGCGAGCATCGAATAAATGGCCAGCCCACCGCCGAGCATGAACAGATACCAGCTCGCCAGATTAAGCTTGGGAAAAGCGAGATCCCGAGCGCCCAGCATCAGCGGCACTAGAAAATTTCCCAGCACCGCCGGCACCACGGGAATCAAAAAGAAAAACACCATTGCCACGCCGTGCATGGTGAACAGCTTGTTGTAAGTCTCGGATTCGACCAGATCTCCCTGCGGCGTCATCAACTCCACGCGCACCACCGTGGCCGCCAAGCCGCCGATTACAAAAAACAACGTGATCGACGCCAGATACAACAGCGCGATTCGCTTGTGATCGACCGTGAGCAGCCAACTCCGGGCAGTGTAAGCCGCCGTGAGATAGTTCCGCTGCGGCCAGAGGAGAGGCGCAGTGCTCATGGTTGCTTTCTCTCCGGCTGGCTGAGCGATTTGATATAAGCGATCAGGTGCAGGATGCCTGCCTCTCCAATCTGGCCGTCGAACGTGGGCATCAACGGCTGGTATCCGGCTCGCAGCTTTTCTTGCGGCCGCAGAATCGATTCACGCAGATAGGCCTCATCGGCCACGACGGCTTGGCCGCTGGTGAGCGGGACCATCGAATTAAACAAACCCTGCAGCGGCGGGCCGCGGCCTGTTTCTCCCAACGGCTTGTGACATTGATCGCAGCGACGTTCCTCGAACAGTTTGCGACCGGCCTCGATTGGGGTTTCCCCGCGGGCGCCGCCGGCCAGCCAATCCTGGTAGGCGCTCGGTTCGACGACGACGACCCGTCCTTTCATCTCCGAGTGCTTGGCGCCGCAATACTCCGCGCAGAACAGGTGATATTCTCCCAACCGCGTGGCTTCGAACCAGACCGTGCTGTAACGGCCGGGCAATACATCCTGCTTGGCGCGAAACGCCGGCACGTAAAAACTATGGATCACGTCCTCGGAAATCATCCGCAGCTTGACGGGCCGGCCCAGGGGGACATGCAGATCGTTGATCTCCAGCTTTCCCTCGGGGTGCTGGAACTTCCACATCCATTGCTTGGCCACCGTGGTAATCTCGATGGCATCGGCCGGTGCGCGGGCCATGCGAAAGTAAACATCGGCCCCCCAGAAGAACATCACCATCGTGAGCACGAACGGGATGATGATCCATGTGGCCTCAATGGCGAAGAAGTGCCCCTGCCCCGGCGTGCGGTCGGCCTTCGATCCACGGCGATAGCGGATGGCAAAAACAACAATCAGCGCGGCGATGAGCAGGCTGAAGAACACGCTCACCGCGCACAAATAGAAATAGACGGCATCGACCTCAGCCGCGAGCGAAGAAGCTTGTTCGGGGAATAGTTGCAGGTCGGTGTTCAAACGAGGGGCTAGGGGCTAGGGGTTAGGGCGAGGAAGCCATTGATTGGCGTCGTTCGTGGCGATACATGCGCACGAGGAAAATGCCCAGAGCGAGCGCCGTGAGCGTGCCGGCGGTTTGCAGTGCGCCGTGAATGACGAAGCCATATTTGCCGGTGGCGGGGTCGTAGTGGTAGCAGAGCAGAAGGATCTGATCGACCGGCGAGCCAATCTGGCCCTCGCCGCTCTCGACGAGTGCCAGTCGAAAATCG
The DNA here is from genome assembly GCA_041748435.1 of Pirellulales bacterium. GTDB lineage: Bacteria > Planctomycetota > Planctomycetia > Pirellulales > JBGTDH01 > JBGTDH01. The sequence continues at coordinate 6,510 of JBGTDH010000816.1, read as the reverse complement.
GTGGGATGATATTCGATGCCGTACAGGTAACGCGACACGCGCCCCTGCGGCGTGATGACCATGATCCCGCTGCCGTGGGCGTACTGGTCTGTCTGCGGGTCGTACTGGTAGCGGTAGCCCACAGCGGCCGCCAACTTCCGGATGGCGGCTTCATCCCCGGTGAGAAAGTGCCAGCCTTCCGCGGCGCCGGGGCGACGGTAGCGGCTGACATATTGAGACTTCTTATCCACTGCCATTTGCGGCGTCTCGTGCGGATCGATGCTTATCGAAATGACGTGATAGTCGCTTCCCATCTCCAGCGGCACGGCCTGACTGGTTTTCAGCACGCCGTTGAGCACCTGATTGCAAAGCATCGGACAGCGAAAATAGACCAGCGACAGCACGACCGGCTTGTCGCCGAAGTAATCGCCGAGCTTCACCGCGCGGCCCTGCTCATCGCGAAACGGCAAATCGAGCGGCAGTTGCGTGTCCAGATGCTGATCGATTCCGACCTGGCTGACGATCGTTTTGACCGAGGTCTGGCTCTGCGCGCACGCCGCCAGCGGCCAGGCAGCCAAGAGCAAGCAACACGTTTTGCAGTAATTACTCACCAGCGTGCCTCAGGGTGTGGACGGTGTTTCCGGCAAGCCGCGCTCGGCGAGAATCTGCATGGCCCGCTCGATGGGAATGCGCACGGCCTTCTGCGGACCATCGGCCCAGCCGTAGCTTTCGAGCTGATCGCGCGCTGGTTGATCGAACGCTTGATACCTCAGATTCAGCTCCAACTCCGGACCCGGCGGGGAAAGGGCGTCTTGGGCCAACGGCGAAACGGCGGGATCGGCGCGCTGGGCTCGCGCGTCCATCTTGTTGAACAGCCAGGTGAGCAGCAACATGGCCACACCGGTCACCGTGATCAGCGCAGCGCCCAGCAACACAATGCCGCGGGGGCTGACATCGCGTGTCTCGTAGCCGGGCAATTCAGACGGGTGTGCGGGCGCCATGCGCGGCGGCTCCTTCGATCTCGGGAGGCGGTTCGAACACGGGAAGCGCGGCCCGCGCGGGCAATCGCCAGGCAAACAGCGCCAGCCACAAGCCACCGATGCCCAGCGGTGTAACCAGTTGCAGCCAGTGCAGGGCGAAGCCGTCGGGCGTAAACGGGGGCTGCACGAGCCAGAGCAGATCGACGAGCCGCATCACCAACAGCAACAGGGCCACTCTCACGAGCCGCTGCGGATTGCGTTTGTTATCGCGTGACAGCAGCAGCACGAAGGGCAGCACAAAGTGTAGAAAGATCAGCAGCAGCGCGACAAATTGCCAGCCGCCCTTCGTGCGATGCAAATACCAGGTGGTCTCTTCCGGCAAATTGGCCGACCAGATGATCAGATATTGCATGAAGGAGACGTAACTCCAGAAGACGGTGAAGGCCAACAGCAGGTTGCCCAGATCGTGCAAGCGATCGGTCGTGAGCCACTGGCTCCACGGGGGATAGGCAGAGAGTTTGGAAACGGTGAGAATGGCCACGGCCAGGGCCGACACGGCGAAGCCGGCCATGAACAGCACGCCGTACATGCTGGAGTACCAGTGCGGCTCCAGCGACATGCCCCAATCGACCGCGGCAAATGTGATGCTCAGGCACCATAGGATCAGGCCGGGGCCGCTTACCAGTGCCAACCACCGCACGCGGCGCGGCTCGCTGGCGGGATCCGCTCCGGCGGAGATGCGATTGAGCACAAAGCCCAGAGCGATCCAGAGGACAAAGTAAATGGCGGCGCGAATTTGGAAGAACTCGACGTTCAGATACTTGGCCTTGCCTTGCAACAGCACATCGTGCGCCATCACGTCCGCCCGCGCCCACGGATACAGAGTTTCCAACCCGAAGAGGAGCGGCACAAACAGCAGGGCCATAAGCGGCAGCGTGCTGTAGGCGGCTTCCAATGTGCGGCGGATGACCAACCCCCACTGGCCGCCCGTCAGGTGATGCAGCATGGTAATGGCCAGGCTTCCCAGGGCGATGCCCAGCCAGAACAGGTAGCCCACCAGATAGGCGGGATAAAACTGCTCGGGAAACGACATGGCGCCGATCACGCAGCCGGCGCCCCCCACCAGTCCGGCCAACAGCGAAATGTTGCGCAGCTTGCTCCGAGGCGCGTTCATGGCTGCGCCTCCTGGAGCCGCGTGCGCTCGTCGGCCGGCACATCGTCCAGTTGGGCATGCTGGCTCAACTGCAAAGCGCGCACGTACGCGATGATGGCCCAACGGTCATGCGGCTCGATCTGCACGGCGTACCGCGGCATGGCGCCAAAGCCGTGCGTGATGACATCAAAGAAATGGCCGACGGGAGCGGTGCGCAGCCGCTCGATATGCAGCGACGGCGGCCGGCGCAAGCCGCGGCTGACCACAATTCCGTCGCCGTCTCCCAACAAACCGTGGCAGCGGGAACAATAGATATTGAAACGCTCGCGGCCCCGATTCAAGAGCGCCTGATCCAAATCGACCGGCAACCGCGTAATCAACTCTTCGTCGACGCGCCCTGTGTAGAAAGCCGTATCGGAGCGCAGTTGGCCGCGGGCCACCGTGCCTTCGACCGGCTGCCGCGACGCCATGCCGTCGGCAAAAAACGTGCTGGCCTCGAGCGGCTCGTAACGCGGCTGATCCTGCAGATCGGTGTGACAGCCTGCGATCCATGCGCAACAGAGCACGATCGATGTGCTAGCTGGCAAGTTTGTGCGGGCGATCAACTTCATCGGGGCACGTCCAGCACTTGGTGAGCGTGTAAACCGGCGAGAAACTCGCGCGTTTGCGACCGATCGAAGCGCGGATCGCGCGACTCGATGGCCAGGAAGAAACGATCGCGGCTGGCGAACTTGAACTCCGGCACGTTGAACAGCGGATGATAGGGCATGGGCAAGCCGTTCAGGGCCAGCATCCCGAGCACGCTGAACAGCGCCGCCCCCAGCACGGAGAGCTCAAACACGATCGGCATGAAAGCCGGCCAACTGTTGAGCGGCCGCCCGCCGATATTCATGGGATAGCTGATCACGGAGGCGTAGTACTGCATGGCAAACGCCGTCGTGCCCCCAAGCACCGCGCCCAAGAGCGTGAGATAGGGCAACCGCGTGGGCCGATGACCCAGCGCTTCGTGCAAGCCTTCCACGGGAATAGGACTGTAAGCGGCCACGCGCGTGTAACCCGCCTCGCGCGCACGCTGGGCCGCATGCAGCAATTCGTGCGGATGCGCGAACTCGGCGGTTAAGCCGTACAGGTCGTCGGTTTCAATAGTGTGCATGGCCGACATCGTTAACTCTCGTGTCCGCTCGTTTCGTGGACCAACTCGCGGAGCTCAAAGATCGAGATCACGGGCAACAACCGCAGGAAGATAAACAGCAGCGTCAGGAACAGTCCCATCGAGCCGATGAATTGCGTCCAATCCCAGACGGTGGGCGAGTAGTGCTCCCAGGCGGAAGGGAGAAAGTCGCGGCTGAGGCTGATAACGATAATCACAAACCGTTCCAGCCACATGCCGACATTCACAATCAGCGAAATCACAAACAACAGCGGCACGTTGCGCCGCACGCTGCTAAACCAGAGCAATTGAATGGTAAGCACATTGCAAACAATCAGTGCCCAATACAGGGGCGCGTAAGGTCCGACGGCGCGATTGACCATTAAGGCCCATTCCAATGGATTGCCGCTGTACCAGGCGAAGAAGACTTCCATGAGATAGCCGTAGGCGACAATCAGCCCGGTGGCGAGCATCACCTTGGCCATGTTGCCCAAGTGGCGGAGGGTGATGAAATCTTGCAGTCCGTAGACCCAGCGCAGTGGAATGGCCAGCGTCATCACCATGCCGAAGCCGGAGAAGATGGCCCCGGCCACGAAATAAGGCGGAAAGAGCGGCACGTGCCAGCCGGGAACAAGCGAGGCGGCGAAATCGAGGCCCACGATGCTATGTACGGAAACCACCAGCGGCGTAGCAATGCCGGCCAGCAGCAGATAAGCCGTTTGATAGCGGTGCCAATGAACGGCCGAGCCGCGCCAGCCCATCGCCAGAATGCCATACACGATCTGCGGGAACTTGTGTGTGGCCCGATCGCGAAGCGTAGCCAGATCGGGAATCAGGCCGACATACCAGAACAGCAACGACACCGTGGCATACGTGGAAACCGCAAACACATCCCAGATCAACGGGCTGCGGAACTGCGGCAACAACCCGAAGGTGTTAGGGTACGGCATCAGCCAATAAAAGACCCACGGGCGACCCATATGCAGAATGGGATACATGCCCGCGCAGGCCACGGCAAACAGCGTCATGGCTTCGGCAAAGCGGTTGATGCTGGTGCGCCAAGCTTGGCGAAATAACAGTAACACGGCGGAGATCAGCGTGCCGGCGTGGCCGATGCCGATCCACCACACGAAATTGATGATATCAAACGCCCAGCCGACCGGAATGTTATTGCCCCAAATGCCTACGCCTTTAAGCAGCAGATATCCGGTGGAGTAGAAGAACGCCATTAATAACACAAAGGAGATCGCAAAGCCTATGTACCAGAAGCGCGGCGTGCGGCCGGCCAGCACAATGGCGCTGATCTGATCGGTGACCGTGGCGTACGTGTGCCCCGGCTGGAGCACGGGGGGCCGTGAGGTCTGGCTCGGAGGGTGAGTAATGTCGTGATTCACGACATGCCCTCCGACAGATCGGGATGCGGATTCGTGACGCGCGCCAAATACGTGGTGCGGGGACGCGTGTCGAGCTCCATCAGCAGGCCATAGTTCAGGGGCAACTCCTTCAACTTCTTGACGCGGCTGTCGGGGTCGTTCATGTTGCCGAAGGTGATGGCCCGCGCAGGGCAGGCGGCCTGGCAGGCGGTGACAATTTCGCCGTCGCGAATCTCGCGGTTCTCCTTCTTGGCGTCGATGCGGGCCACGTTGATGCGCTGCACGCAATACGTGCATTTCTCCATCACGCCGCGGTTGCGCACGGTGACATCGGGATTGCGCTGCAACTTGAGGCTGGGTGTTTCAATATCGGTGAATTGCAGATAATTAAACCGCCGCACCTTGTAAGGGCAATTGTTGGAGCAATAGCGCGTGCCGACGCAGCGGTTGTAAATCATGTCGTTCAGCCCCTCGTCGCTATGCACCGTGGCCGCCACGGGACACACCACTTCGCACGGCGCCTGCTCGCAGTGCATACACATGACGGGTTGAAAGTATGTTTTCGGGCTGTCTAATTCGCCCTGATAGTAACGATCGATGCGCAGCCAATGCATTTCGCGCCCCTTGGCCACCTGCTCCGCCCCTACCACGGGAATGTTGTTCTCCGCCTGGCAAGCCACCACACAGGCATTGCAACCGATGCACGCGGTCTGATCGATCACCAGTCCCCAGGAGTTGCCGTCGTAGGTAAAGGGCTCGCCGTAGAGGGAGGTCGATTTGCTCGCGTGATGACCGTGGCTGAGGTGGAGCGGATCCTGTACGTAATGCTCGTGCGTGGTGACGCGCACCAGATCCCGCCCCTCCATGCTGTGATGACTCTGCGTCGTGGCCAGACGGTGGGTATCGCCCGTGGGGCGCAGAGTCACGCCGTTGGTCGTCCAGCCGCCTGTCGCGCTTCGCAACGCCTGCACGTTCGTACCGAGCAGGGAGCCGACATGTCCGGCTAGCGTGCGGCCGTAGCCGGCGGCCAGCGTGGCGCAACCCTCGGCATGACCGGGCAGGATCCAGGCCGGGGCCGTGATCGACCGGCCACTGGCGGAAACCTCCATCACCTGATTGCCCGACACGCCCAACTCTTGCGCCGTGGCCGGGCTTAGCAAGAGTGCGTTGTTCCACGTGATCTTGGTGAGCGGCTTGGGCAACTCTTGCAACCAGGCGTTGTTGGCAAAGCGGCCGTCATGCACTGTGGGATCGGGGCGGATGATCAGAGCGATGCCGTCGCCACTCGCACTCTCGGCCTGCGGCATCTCGGTTGGTTGCCACGAAACATCGACTTTGGCCGAGGCCGTCTCCGGCACGACTCCCTCATGGAGGGCCTTCCGCCATTGGCGGCTGAAATCGTCCTCGCCCAATCGCGATCGCCAGTAGTCTTCCACGATCTGGTGCGACGACCGCTCAGGTTGGCCCAGCAACACGGAGAGCACCTCGTGCGGAGTGCGACCGCCGTAGAGTGGCTCGATCAACGGTTGCAAGATGGTGGCCGTGCCGTCGAAGGCCCGCGCGTCGCTCCACGATTCCAACTCGTGGGCGGCGGGCAGGTGCCAATCGCAGAGGAACGATGTTTCGTCGTAATGCTCGGAGAGATGAATGCGGGTTTTGACGTTCTTCAAAGCCGTCGCGAAATCCAACTCGCCGGGCGCGTTGTATACCGGATTGCCGCCGAGCATGACGAGCATTTGCACGCGACCCACTTGCATGTCTGCGACAAGCTCGGCAAGCGATTGGCTATGATCGACCGGCTCGGCCGCGACCGGCTCGATGTAATCGAGCGTCTGGCCCACGTTGCCGAGTTTGCGATTAAGGGCATGCGCCAAC
>JBGTDH010000815.1:0-6448 GCA_041748435.1 Pirellulales bacterium | reverse complement strand
CGGACCGGTCGACGATGCCGCACCCTACTATGCGGCCGCCGATCTCTACGTGCAGCCCACGTTCTACGATCCCTGCAGCCTGGTTGTGCTGGAGGCCTTGGCCACGGGCTTGCCCGTCGTGACCAGCCGCTTTAATGGGGCGGGCGAACTCATTACGCCGGGACAGGAAGGCTACATCGTGGAAGACCCAGGCAATGTCGAAGAACTGGGCTTCTACCTGCGGGAAATGCTGGATGCCCAAAAGCGAATTCCCATGCAGGACGCCGCGCGAAGATTAGCGGCATGCCACTCTCTGGAACGCAACTGCGACGAGATGCTCGCGGTCTATCGGGAGCAAACCCAGCAGGGTCGCGCACGGGCCGCGTGAGCTACCACACCTCGATGCGGTTGTACAATTGGCACTTGCCGGCGAGCGTCAGGGCTGCGGTCTGGGCGAGTTGCTTGCAATAAAAGGTGCCACAGCGCCCCATCAAGTGGATGCCATCCCACCGCACCTCGACCCGCAACTCGCGCACTTTGTCGGACGTGCCTCGACGCACGACACGCTCGATGCGGGAGGCCAGTTTCTCGTCCTCGGCCGTTATGCCGACCGGCGAACCAGGCAGGATCTCTTCGCTGCGCGGGGGCGTCAATGCCACCGGGGCCAAATGTTCCATGATGGTACTCCTTTACGCAACTGTTCAGGCGAAGAGCAAAGAACTAACGGAATACGCTTCTACGCAAGCATCGTGCCGCATTCCAGGCAACGGTTCGACCGATCGAAACCGGCACCGCGGCATCAAGATCTCTAATTCAAGGGGGAAACTGGCAAGCCTGAGCAAATGACGACTCCCATCCTTAGGATCGTAGCCAGCAGCAAAGACGCGTTTCAATGAGTTGCAATGAGCGGAGTTCCAACAATCGCCTGCCGTGGAGCCATCCAGGCCAGAATCGCACGCACATCGATAACGAATGGAATAATAGCCCTTAACTTTATGACTGCCGCTAATTCTGTCAATCCCCTGCCCCGCCTTTTCGGGCCTTTGCGAGACAATCGACCTGGCAGCACGCGGCGACGGCATCAAGCCATTAACGTAAGGCAATCACCTGGGCCACGCAAAACGGACAAGGCGATTTGCAACCCGTGACTGTGGTCAGACAGAGGACCGCCAGCAGAATCCAACGCATAGGACCGCCTCCTGCGAAAGAGAACAGGCAACTCAAAATCCACAAGAATCTAATTGACAAAGTCTGGGGGTCGCGATAGCATCCCGTCTGCTTGTGGTCCCGCCTGCTTTCCGACCTCCCCGCCTTGAAGCCGCTCCCCGCGGTCCGATTGTCTCCGACTTTATCGACCTGACTTCCCGGCTTTGTGCAGTAGGCTTCTGCGCGCGTGGACGCCAGCAGCTTCGAGCCGGGTGCGACGAGCCCCCCGCTGTATTTCCAACCCTGTGTCCCAGGAATCTCGGACTCCCCCATGCTCTCCCATCTGTGGCGTTGCTGGTCTCGTTCGCGGGGCGTGCTGCAAATTGACGGCGGGCCGGAGGACGGCAAGCAGTTGAGCGTGCGCAGGTTGCCGCTGACCATCGGCCGCGGCGAGGCGGCCGATCTGCTGATCGCCGATCGCTGGGTGAGCCGCTGCCATTGCGAAATCTTCGAGCGCGACGGCGGGCTTATCCTGCGAGACCTCGGCTCGCGGCATGGCACGCAAGTCAACGGCAAGGCTGTGGCCGAGACGCCGCTGTGGCCCGGCGACAAAATCTGCGTCGGACTTACTACACTCGTGGCCCGATACCATCTGCCGGCTGCTGCCCGCGCTAGCGACGCTGCGTGGCGGGCTTAGGCGCGGCCGTGTTCACCGGGGCGGGCTCGAAAAGCTCCACTGAGCCGACGAGCACGCGGTCGGCATCGCCCAAGCGCTCGATCAGTCCCTCTTCCACCGTGAACGCGAACGCCACTTGGCGGCCCTCCGAATCTGCCACCAGGTAGTAGTGCCACTCGATCGGCAAGTCCGATACGCTGCCATGAGCCACGACGCTGTAGAGCACACGCCCCTGGGTATCGTTTCCGGCCGTGGCCCGCAGGAACTGCCCGAAGTTCTTGCCCAGCGCTTCGCGGATATCGGCCTGGAACCGGTCTAGCGTCACATGCTGATTGGGAGCTGCTTTGACGAGCGGAGAAATATTGCACTGGGCCAGCAGATCGCCCCGATCGACAAATCGCAGCGTAAGCAACTTGGAATCGTCGTTCACGGCATGCCAGCGGCGATCCAGGAACATCCGGAAGCCGCCCAGCGTGGATTCGTGCAGCAGCGGATTTCGCAACGGGTCGGCGATGAACTCGGCTTCGCTGGCGCTGTCGGCACTCAGATGCTGCGATTCTGCCAGCGGGGACAGCGTGAGCGTGACTTTGCTCGTCACGTCCACGCCGGTGGCCACATGGCCGATCGAGCGATCCTCGTTCGCCAGCAGCACCAGATGCGTGATGCGTCGCCGCGCAAAGTCGAACGTGTAGCGACCTTTGAGCTCGATCTTCGTGCTCACCCCGTGGATGGCTCCTTCCAGCTTGCCGGCCATTTCAATCGTCGCACTGCGCTGGGCGGTGGCATTCTTGAGCGTGCTCGTCACGTCGCTGGTGCTCACCGCATCCAGGTCCAGAAGCGCTGCCAGCAGAGCTTCCGTATGACGCCAGGATTCGCCGATCGACACCGGTTCGCTCGGCAGTAACGCATCGATCACCAAGCTATTGGCTGGCAACGCCAGCAGGTCCAGCTCGTCCCGCTTCAACGGACCGTGCGGGCTGAACAGCGTGATGCCAGCACTTCCCCAGTCGGCTCCAATCAGTCGATGGGAAGGACGCAACGAAGGCTTGGCGCCCCCCTTCTCGATTTTGATTGTCGCTTCCGCGCGATCGTAATAGCGCAGGCTGCTGAGATGATCCGCCTCCGTCGTGAGCACCAACTCGTCGTAGGCGAGCTGCGCCACAACGCTCATCGGCAGGGGCTTCACCTTGCCCTCGGCCACCACCTTGAGATTGCCCCCGACCTCCAGCTGCGCCGTGACGCGGGAAAGCTCGCCGCTTTTGGGCTGAGCCGCCAACAAGTGCTTTTCGGCCGAATGGGCACTCGTGGCCCCCCATAGTAATCCCGCCAGTGCAGACAGCGTCGCAAAGCGACATCGATGGCAACTCGCAAGCATGCAAGCTCTCCTGCTTCGGTGCAGCGACAATAGTTTCGGAAGGGCGATCCTGGAAACGGCAATCGATAAAATCGACTTTGCGGGCCACAGAGTTGAGTCCTTCGCAGCCATCGATTGCAGAGCGCTCGCCAATTTCTGGCGTCGGCCCACGAATACTTGAAGGGAATGGGGGTCCGGTGCCGGCTCCCGCACTATTTAAGGAGAGGATCGTGACATCCTAACTGCCGACCCGCCAGACACTCTGGATTATCAGAGTGGAGCGGTGCTAGACGGATCGATGCAGAATTGACCACCCCTCTTGTAGGTGAATCCAGCAGTTTGGGACATTTCGGCGAGTGGAGAAAAGAAACCTGACCCTGACGGGAACATACTTAAGCCTTTTAGTGTCTAAGGGATACCGACGGCGCGACACTCTGGGCAGGGCGTCCCCGAAAGAAGCCAGTCCGTAGGAACAGAATTCGCATTAAAAGTGAACCTTGTTTGGACTCTTTGGGACTGTACTGCGTAGATAGGGATAGGCTGCGGTGACCAGCAAGCGGCCAAGACATCCCTACAATGAGGGGCATGTCCTGAAAGTTTAGCTTACCGCACTACAATACTCCTCGCAGCGGACGACTCAGGACTGTGTCGGCCACCGGGGAGGCAACCACGTTTTCAGGAACGGAACTTAAGCAGGCGCTTGGAGTCGCCAGGGACACGCTTTCGGTTCCCCGGAAGAAGAGGATTCTGATGCATACTGATTATCTGACCCCTGTGCTGCGGGAACTACGCGACCAGCAAGTGCGTTTCGCTCCGCGCGAAAAGAAGATCGACCAGGTCGATCGCGCCGAACGGCTACTGGGCGAGATCGACCCCCAGAAGACCTATACCTACGAATATCTCTGCTTCCGCATCACCGACTACCGGCCCGAATCCTATCCGCACTTGAAGGTGACGGGCGAGGAAGCCAGCCACGATTTGCGGCTGTTTGTCGAGGATGTGTCCGATGCTGCCGACGTTGCCGCGGAGGCGGTGGGCGAGCGCGTGCTGACGGTGGAAGACCTGAGTCACATGTTCAACGTCTCCACAAAGACCATCAGCCGCTGGCGTCAGCAGGGGCTCGTGAGCCGCCGGTTCTTATTTGAAGGGCGCAAGCGGGTGGGCTTCCTGCAGAGCTCCGTCGATCGGTTTGTCGCTATCAATGAAGAGCGGGTGCAGCGCGGCTCGCGGTTCAGCCAACTTTCCGAAATGGAACGCAACTTGATTATCGAGCGCGCTCGTCGCCTGGCTCGCGCCGGTGCGTGCCCCTCGGAAGTCACGCGGCGACTGGCTCGGCGCCTGAACCGCAGCGCCGAGACCATTCGCTACACGTTGAAGCAGTTCGATCAGGATTTTCCGCAACTGGCCGTCTTCCCGGAGGCGGGGGGACCCTTGTCGGAAGACACCAAGCGGAAGATTTATCAGCAGTACGGCCGTAAGACCAGTGTCGACGCACTGGCCAAGCGCTACTGCCGCACCAAGACCAGCATCTACCGCATTATCAACGAGATGCGGGCCAAGCAGATTCTGGAATACTCGCTGGACTGCATGCCCAACGACTTGTTCAGCAAGCCGTATGCGGAAAAGGTGATCATGGGCGAAATGCCCGCCAGCGAAGGCGTCAAAAAGATGCGGCTGCCGAGCGACTTGCCTCCGTACCTGGCGAGTCTGTACGAGGTGCCGCTGCTCAGCCGGGAGCAGGAAGCGCACTTGTTCCGCAAGTTCAATTATCTGAAGCACAAGGCCCACAAGCTGCGCGCGATGCTCGACCCGGCGAATGCCAAGAGCAGCGTGATGGATGAGATCGACCGTTTTTACGAGCAGGCCGTGGCTCTGAAGAACCAGATTATCCGCGCGAACTTGCGGCTGGTGGTGTCGATCGCCAAGCGGCATGTCGGCCCGCTGGACAATTTTTTCGAGTTGGTCAGCGACGGCAACATGTCGCTTATCCGGGCCGTGGAGAAGTTCGATTTTGCCCGCGGCAACAAGTTCAGCACGTACGCCAGTTGGGCCATTATGAAAAACTTTGCCCGCACGATCCCGGACGAGCACAAGTATCGAGACCGTTATCGCACGAGCCAGGACGAGACCTTTATCGGCACGGAAGACGTGCGGAGCGACCAGTACGGGCAGGAGCACACGCAGTCCCAACGCGAGGTTCGGGTAGGCAAGATCTTGGAGCGTCTTGACGAACGCGAGCAAAAAATTATCATTAGTCGCTTCGGCCTGAATCGCGGCCACGAACCGCTGACTCTGAAAGAGGTAGGAGCGGAAATGGGCGTGACGAAGGAGCGAGTCCGGCAGATCGAGGCCCGAGCCTTGAGTAAGCTGCGAAAGGCAGTTGCCGAGGAGCAGTTGGATCTGGTAGACCTTACGTAGAGCAGATTGGTATCCACCGCGTCGCGATCGCCTCGCGACGCGGTGCTTGTTTTGGCCTCACGGCCTCGCGAGGCCGTGTCTCTTTGGTGCCCCAAGCCAGGGGATCTAGCAGCAGGATCAAGCAGCGAGAAGCCGAGAAGAGCCGAAAACGCCAAGTTCAATCCGTGCGCGTCCGCTCAGCGGCGTGGTGCGAAGCAGGCGTGCCTCAGCTCGGGAACTTTCCTAGACTCGCCAAGCTTCCCGATTCGATCATTTTTTCGCCCTGCGAACTGAACCGCTTTATGGCGTGTCAGTTTCCTTGTTCAACGTCTTGCGTGTATTCCCAAGTTGGCTATATTTATCAGCTTCCACCTGTTGGGTCATGCCAAGCCAGCGTAGCTCAATTGGCAGAGCAGCTGATTTGTAATCAGCAGGTTGTGGGTTCAAGTCCCTCCGCTGGCTCCTCCGAGCCGCGAGAGACTTGTTGTCCCAGTTCCAAAAGAGTGATTGTTCCGGGGGGTTACCCGAGTGGTCAAAGGGGTCAGACTGTAAATCTGATGGCTATGCCTTCGAAGGTTCGAATCCTTCACCCCCCAGTTCGAAATGACGAAGGCCGAAATCAGAATGACGAAGACAGCCGTGTTCTTTTACCCGCAGGAGTTTCGACATTCGAATTTCGACATTCGGACATTGGCGCCTGCGGGTGTAGCTCAATGGTAGAGCGACAGCCTTCCAAGCTGATGACGAGGGTTCGATTCCCTTCACCCGCTCTTGCTGCTGTAGCTCAGTTGGTAGAGCGCGTCCTTGGTAAGGACGAGGTCAAGGGTTCAAATCCCTTCAGCAGCCCTCGGCGGCAGTTTGATTCTTGAGACAGATCAGCAGTAAGCCAGATCAGC